>NZ_JBQKEH010000003.1:0-162144 GCF_052121415.1 Collinsella sp. LCP19S3_D5 | reverse complement strand
GGGGGCTCCCCGTTAAACCTGCGGCTATATTTATTGCCCCGGTGGGGGGGGGGGGGGGAGGGGGCATTTCGATCTGCGGATTGTTTTCAGGGGAAGCCCCAAGGAGACCTACGCGACCTCGACAGGATAATCGCATTCGCTGATTTAATATTGCGCTCCTTCGGAGCTGCGGATAAGCGGGCCTCGTGCTGCGGAATGTTTTTAAGGGGATGCCCCCGGGTGGCCCTATGGCAACGTGGCTAGCGATGTCTATAGGGACCCACGCTTTGAAGGGGCGTCGGGCTGAAATTATGGCCCTTTATTGATAGGGGCTCTTGCTAGGCTGGAGCACTTACCAACAACAGGCTTCGACTGTGTGCTTGGTTTACGCCGCACTGGGTTCCTTGTATTCGAAGACTGGTTCTAGGAGGTCTTCGATGTTGCAGTGGAGGGCTTTTGCTATGGCTCTTACGCTTGTTACCGAAGCTTCATTGATGTTTCTCTGGCGCTGCTCGTACATTTGGATTGAGCGGAGTGACACACCCGATTCGTATGCTAGGTCTTGTTGGGTTTTCTTAAGCTTCTTTCTTGCTAACGCAAGTTTGGTTTGCCTGGACGCTTTTTTCGCCATATCGCAGACGAGGCGAACCACTCGTTCCTCCGAGGCTTCGTGCCAGGGGTAATACAGACTGCGCAGCACATCAAATGGAACGACATGCAGCAAATCTTCGAAAGACTCTCCTAGGCGCCACTGCAGGTATGCCAGCATCCAGCCCGACCAATATTCCGGCGTCTTCTCAAATCGATAGGTGCAGTCCGGTATAGGCCTGTTTTGATAGCCCGACCTTTCAGCGATAAGCGCGAACAGCTCAACACCCGATTTCCCCGACACTACCCATGCGTTGCCGCGTTCAAACTCGCGAGCAACCCCGCTCAGGCAAAAGAGTTCAGCAACTTCAGATCCTTCTGCTCCATAGTCATTGACGGCATAGTCGAAGCAGTCGCCGAGGTTGTTCATTGCGTCCTCGAGGTAGTAGACGGGATATGTCCTACTCGGCCCACGATCTGTTAACTCTTGGATCATTTAAATCAACCCTCCCTGCCATTAAATCTCTAATGTCGATACCTTCGGAATCGAACCCATTGACCGTATCCAAGTATTTGCGTCGAGCATTCTGCTCTCGCTCAAAACGCTTGGGATAAAACTCAGACCCCGAAGCCCGCTTCCAATCGCAGAATCTAATCATCGAAAATGCACGCTCGCTCATAAGGGCATATTGGATACCCAAATCACCCAAGCACATGATACGTTGCAGCTGTCTGAGCGATATCATGCCGCTGACAAACTGTCTTGCAAACGAAAAATAGGAGTCGTCAGCACGATAACCTCGAATAACGTCATAAGGAGATGTATCAATTAAGCAGTTATCAAGTAGATAGCGAAGCCCTTCACGCGCCAATGGCGTCGAAACATTGAACTCCCTGTTATTCGCCAGAATTGCAAGCCAATTGAGGATTGAAAACTCCCCAGACTCCAAATCCAAGACCGAAAGGCCATCTAAATCAAGCTCATATCGATTGGCAACGCCATCGGACTCGGTCCGGCATGCCCATTCCATCGCCATTTCCTCATGTGGCGTGCAATAAAACCCGCGCCCATAGTCATTGAATTGTCTGCATTTATCCAACGACGGACGTTCGATAACAACCTCCGACCCGTGCCAAAGCTCCATATCGACCTCCGAACAAAAATATCACCCCAGTGATAGTGTACCAACAACTATCACTGGGGTGATATAGATGGATGAATACTATTGTCTGCCAAGAGCCCCTACTAGAGGCAGGCCTCGGCAATGCGGCGCTTGAGCTCGTCGATGCCGGTGCCGGTCTGGGAGCTTGTGATGATTACGTTTTCGGCCGGGACGTTGAGTTGCTTTTTGATGGCTGCCGCTTGGCGTGCCTGCTGGGTGCGGCTGAGTTTGTCGGCCTTGGTGAGGCAGACGATAAAGTTGAACTCGTTGCCCTGCAGGTAGTCGATCATGTCATGGTCGAGCTTGCTGGGGTCATGGCGAATGTCCACCAGCGACACAACCAGGTTAAAGCTGCGCTCGGAGTCGAAGAAGTCGCCGATGAGCTCGGCCCAGCGGTCGCGCTCGGCCTTGGAACGACGGGCGAAACCGTAGCCCGGCAGGTCCACAAAGTGCACGTCGTCGGCCTCGAAGAAATTGATATTGCTCGTCTTGCCCGGCGTGCTCGAAACCTTGACCAGGTTCTTGCGGCCAAAGAGCTTGTTCATGATGGACGACTTGCCCACATTGGAGCGGCCCACAAAGCTCACCTCGGGACAGGTGGACTCGGGGATCTGCGAAACCTTGCCGTAGCTGGCGACGAACTTGGCAAGCTGGTAGTTAATGGAATCGGCCATGGATACTCCTTGGTCGCAGGTTCTTACAATAGGGCTGCACGATCACGCAGCGGCGATGCAGCGGACGATATCGAGTGTAATGCCGCTCGCGGTGCGGGCGTACTCGTCCAAATCGAACTCTCGCTCGCAAAACGCGTCATATGCCTCGTCACAATTATCGCTGATAGCACGCAGCACCAGACAATCGACACCGTTCTTGGCTGCAATATGGGCAATCGCAGCACCTTCCATCTCAACGCAATCGGCATGCGTCGCCTCGATGGCGGCGGTGCGCATGGCGTCGCCCGTTACAAAGCGGTCGCCTGTAGCGATAGTGCCAACCAGGAACTGTTTAGGGTCCTTCTCCGCAGCGGAATCAGAAGCGTAAGCATCGATAAACCCATGTTCGGCAAGCACGGTGGTGGCGATGTCAACCAGAGCCGGTGTCGAGGCAAACTCCTCAAGCTCCGGCGCCGACTCGGCGATGAGCGCCGTGTCGGTATCCAGATAGCGCAGGCACTTGCCAATAACCACGTCATTGATATGGAGTTTGGAGTTTAAGCCGCCCGCAATGCCCGAAAACACAACGGCCTGCGGAGCATATCTGCTGATGAGATGCTGTGTTGCACCAGCGGCGTTTACGGTTCCCATGCCAGCGGTCGTGGCGACCACTGACAGACCGTTGAGCTCGCCGCTTACAACGCTCAAGCCCGCCTCTTGCGACACACGGGCGCCGTTCAGTTCTTCTTTAATCTGCGCAACCTCTTTTTCGAGTGCACCGATGATTGCGATGGTAGGCATACCATCCCCCAAACCTGTGAAAACTGTTTATCCACGGTATGGTACCAGCATTTTGACTCAACCGCGCAATACGAAGCCGTTAGGCCAGCGCAGCGCGGGTATCGTAGAGCGCCTTGGCGATGGCGGCCACGGCCTCACTCGAACGGTCACTCCACGGCATCGATGACATGATGCTCATAATGTAGGTGTCGCCATCGACATCGATGAGGCCAGCATCGCACGTCGCATTGCAACCTGCCTCGCTGATCCAACCGGCCTTGTTACGCACCATGGCATGGTCGTCCGCAATGCCGTCACGGATAAAGGACCGGGTCGTAGAGGCCAGAAGGCCCGACAGCCATTGCGACGTCTCGCTCTCGCGGCTCAAATACTCGCTCATCTCGCGCCACAACTTGGCCGAGGTGCGCGGGCAGTAGGTTGGGAAATCGCTCATTGGATCGAGCGCGACCTCGTCTTCGACGCCGAGTGCGGCAATCCAATCCTCGTAGCCATCTTGATCAAACGTTGCACGCAACGCGATAAACGAGTCGTTATCCGAGTTGACGACCGAGGTCTCGATCAGGTCGCGAACCGTCAGCCAGCCCATACTGTAGCCGCCATAGGTGCCCAGAGTATCATCGAGCGATACTTGCCCTGTCTCGACCAGTAACTCGCAGACGTAGAGTACATAGAGCGCCTTGTAGCTGCTCGCACCGTACACCTCGGCGTCCGCGTTATACGTCACGCCCTTGCCGCTCGACAGATCGTAAAACACCACACCCACGTCGCCCAATTCCTGGGCCTGATCAAGGGTATCTTGGAGCGCGGCGAGGCTCTCATCCTCCAGGGCGGGGATCTGGTCATCAACCAGTGAGAAGGTCTGCACGGTATCGCCTGAGGGAATATCGTTAAAGTCCGCCTTCGAAAGCCTCGTCTTGAGGCTCGCTGTCGACAGGGTTTGACTTGCGGTGGCTTTAGATTTAGAGACCTTTTTGTTTTGCGTCTGTACCGTTGACGCATCTGAGTGTGCCATTCGCTCCGACGCGTAGGTTTTAGCGGTAATTCCGAGGATAATAACCGCCAACGTTAGCATCCCAATGGCGGCAATCTTCGTCACGCGGATGCGAGCGTCGGCAAGGCCACGCGAAGACGTGCCCTTCGTCTCATATCTGCTGCTATGCTGCGGCACATGCTCGTCCCGCGATGCGTTGTTTCGCACGTGGTCTCCTGATTGCTCACGTTCATATACGAGCAGCATAATACCGAGCAGGCATTTCTTTCCAAAGATATTCAGAAGCGTTTAAGGTGTCTTTAAAGAAACCACAAGCGTATTTATCCAAATGGCACGATTCTGTTGCGCATCTCACCGCAACCCAGAGAGCAGTCTTTTTAGGACGGGGCTCTTTTAGCTACTTCTCCACCCTACCGGCCCCAAATGAGCTACCCCTAGCCGATGGCGTTTTTGAGTTCCGCGCGGCGTTTTTTCATGCCCGTCATGACGGCGTTGCGCAGCTCGGGCATGCGCGCGGTATCCATCTGCGGAACGCCCTCGAGCTTATAGGGAATCCCCAGCTGCTCATACTTGACGACGCCCATCGTGTGATACGGCAGCATTTCCAGGCCCACCACGTTATGCCACGGGGCAATCAGACGACCGAGTGCCTCGCACTCCTCTGCCGTGTCGGTAATGCCCGGTACTACCACGTGACGGATAACGACCTTGATCCTGCGACGCGCCAGCTCATCGCCAAACGCCAGGATGCGCGCAGGATCGCAACCGGTCAGCTTTTTATGCTCGACGGGATCGGCGTGTTTAATGTCGAGCAGCACCATATCGGTCTCGTTGAGTACGGCATCGAACTTCTCGGGATGCGCGGGGTCGAACGCATAGCCGCAACTATCCAAGCAGGTATGTACGCGACCATCGGGGTTGTTGTGCATTGCGCGGAACAGGTCGGCCAAGAACTCAGGCTGCAGGAGCGGCTCGCCGCCGGATACCGTAATACCACCGCTGCGGTAAAACTCATGGTTGCTCTGGAACTCGTCTATCAGGTGCTCGACGGTCACCATGGTGCCGCCGTTAACCGACCAGGTATCGGGGTTGTGGCAATACGCACAGCGCATGGGGCAGCCCTGAACAAACACCACAAAGCGGATGCCGGGTCCATCGACCGTTCCCATCGTCTCGATCGAATGCACGCGGCCCAGGGCAAACGCGGAGTCCTCAGGACGAGCGTCCATACCCTCGAGCTTCATCTCAGCCATTCCCGCTACCTTGCCTCTCATTGGTTTTAGCTACATAAATGCCAGAGTCATTCTAGCCTATATGCTTGATGGCGAAACGGTTTAGCGGTCAATTGGATTGTCCTATTTGGCCCCATGCAAAAGCGGCGGGAAGGTTGTCGCAACCCGCCCGCCGCCAAGGCAATAGAAATCGATAGACGCCAGGCGTTACGCCTTGAGCGTGAGCACCGCGCCGAAGGCGGTCGGGCCGCAATGGCTCGAGATGACGCCGCCGACCTGAGTCCAGGTAACGTCCTTAAAGCCCAGGTCGTGCGCATAGACTTCCATGTCGTCGCGCAGCTCCTTGGAAAGGCCTACCGAATACGCCAGGCCAATGTACGAGTAGTCAATTTCGCCCTTCGCAACCATGTGGTCAATAAAGGCGCGGGCGCACTTGAGCATAGAGCCGCGGAACTTCTTGGTCGCCACGAACTTGCCGCCCGTTACCTCAATGCAGGGCTTAATCTTGAGCAGATGGGCGCCTAGGAACGCGACGTTGGACAAGCGACCGCCCGCCTTAAGGAAGGCAAGGTCGGTAGGAACAAAGCCCAGCAACACGCGGTCCATAACGGAGCTCGCGAAGGCGAAGATCTCGTCGACGGTGGCATCGGGATGAGCCTCGATGTATTTGGCGGTCTCGACGACAACAAGCGACTGGCCCACCGAGACAAAACGCGTGTCCATGGAGAACACGTAGTCGCGCCCCTCTGCCGCGATCTTCGAGGACTGATGCGAACAGGTCGTGGCCTCGGAATACGCAAGATGCAAAATGGTCGCGTCGGGCTGCTCGGCGTGAATGCGGTCGTACACGCGAGAGAAATCTGCCGGCGCGCAGCCGCTGGTCTTGGGCATCACGCCAAACTCGTTGCAGCGCGAATAGATCTCGAGCGGATCGATCGAGCCGTCCTCGACGGTCTCGTCACCAATCGTGACATGCATGGGCACACGCACGATGCCGTAGCGTTCGCAGAGCCCTGGCGTCACATCCGAACCAGATTCAACCACGATTACGTACTTGCCCATTCTTATCACGACCCATCTCGACGTTGACTTTTTAATATGTGACGCACGTCCGCCGCCCTGCTACAGAACGGCCTCCAAGCGCCAAAGAGACGCCGTCCCTTGCACAAAACAAAGGACAGCGTCTCCCTGGAAAACTCCGTTCTTAACTGAGATTTTACACGCTTTATTACTAAGTGTTACTTACTCCGCAAACGGTAGCTATACGCGATAAACGGTAGCAAGTAAGTATCCAGAACGCTCAACCCATTAGGAGAGTTCCGCCTAAAGGGTGACTACACAGGACCCCCGCCGGGGCTGTTTGGGCTACCTCCCAAAACAATCCGCAGGACGCAAGAAGCCCTCGCCGCACGAAGTGCGCAGCGAGGGCTTCTTGCATGTCCGAGGACACCAATTTAATTTAGCGTGGTTCCCTAAAGTGCGTAGGCCTTACCGGGTCTCCGGTGGGAGTTGAGTCCCTTTAGAACTTGTTGTGGAAGGTACGCGAAATGACCTCGTCCTGCTGCTCCTTGGTGAGCGTGTGGAAGTTCACGGCATAGCCGGAAACGCGAATGGTCAACTGCGGGTACTTCTCGGGGTGAGCCTGAGCGTCGAGCAGCGTCTCACGGTTGAAGACGTTGATGTTCAGGTGGTGGCCACCCTTCTCGGCGTAAGCGTCGAGCATGTGGACCAGGTTGTCGGCCTGAGTCTCGGAAACTTCAGAAACCTTCATAATGTGTCTCCTTCAATCGATAGGCGCCGGCCGAAACCGGCGCACTAATCAGTAATCGTTATTGTTAGTATAGCACTAACAATAGTTACTCGCCCAGCTGATCAAGGTCGATATCACCAAAGAACACTTGGTCCTCCTTGCCGAGCGCGCCCGGGATGATGGAGAAGGTGTTGGAGATGCCGTCCTGGGCATCGCGGAACGGGAGCTTGGAAACCGAAGACAGCGAAGCGATGGCGCCGTGGCTATCGCGCTTGTGCATGGGGTTAGCACCCGGGGCGAACGGCTGGCCAGCCTTGCGGCCGTCGGGCGTGGAGCCGGTCTTCTTACCGTACACGACGTTGGAGGTAATGGTCAGAACCGAGGTCGTGGGCACGGAGTTGCGGTAGGTGTCGTTCATGCGGATGTACTCCATGAACTGGTGCACAACGTCGTGAGCGATCTGGTCGACGCGGTCGTCGTCGTTACCGTACTTGGGGAACTCGCCCTCGGTCTCGAAGTCGACGATGATGCCGTTCTCGTCACGGACGGGGTGGACCTTGGCGTACTTGATAGCGGACAGGGAGTCAGCCACGACGGAAAGGCCAGCGATGCCCGTAGCGAACCAGCGGTGCACGTGCTTGTCGTGCAGAGCCATCTGGATGCGCTCGTAGCAATACTTGTCGTGCATGTAGTGAATGATGTTCAGCGAGTTGACGTACACGCCAGCGAGCCACTTCATCATGTCGTTGTACTTGGCCATAACGTCATCGTAATCGAGCGTGTCGCCCTCGACGGCGCGATACTTGGGGCCGACCTGCTTCTTGGAGACCTCGTCAACACCGCCGTTGAGTGCGTACAGCAGGCACTTGGCCAGGTTGGCACGAGCGCCGAAGAACTGCATCTCCTTGCCAATGCGCATGGAGGACACGCAGCAGGCGATGCCGTAGTCGTCGCCATGGTAAACGCGCATGAGGTCGTCGTTCTCGTACTGGACCGAGGAGCTGGCGACAGAAGTCTTGGCGCAGAACTTCTTGAAGTTCTCGGGAAGACGGGTCGACCACAGAACGGTCATGTTGGGCTCGGGGCTGGTGCCCATGTTCTCGAGCGTGTGCAGGTAGCGGAAGCTCATCTTGGTAACGAGCGTACGGCCGTCAACACCCATGCCGCCGATGGACTCGGTGACCCACTGCGGATCGCCGGTAAACAGGGCCTGGTACTCGGGGGTACGGGCAAACTTGACCATGCGGAGCTTCATGATGAAGTGATCCACGAACTCCTGGATCTGCTCCTCGGTAAAGGTACCGTTGGCAAGGTCGCGCTCAGCGTAGATGTCGATGAACGTAGAGGTACGGCCGATGGACATAGCGGCGCCGTTCTGCTCCTTGACGGCAGCGAGGTAGGCGAAGTACATCCACTGGATGGCCTCCTGCGTGTTGGTAGCAGGTTTGGAAATATCGAAACCATAGGTCTCGGCCATCATCTTGAGCTCGCCGAGGGCGCGGATCTGCTCCTGCAGCTCCTCGCGATCGCGGATGTTGTCGGCGGTCATGACCGTCGGGGTGGAAGCCTTCTGGGCCTCCTTATCCTTGATCAGGTAGTCGACGCCGTACAGGGCGACACGACGGTAGTCGCCGATGATGCGGCCGCGGCCATAGCCATCGGGCAGACCGGTGATAATGTGAGCCGAGCGGCAAGCACGCATCTCGGGGGTGTAGACATCGAAGACGCCGGCGTTGTGGGTCTTGCGCTCGAAGGTGTAGCGCTCGACGACGTTCTCGTCGATCTTGTAGCCGTGCTGGCTGGCAGCCTGGCAAGCGATGCGGATACCACCGTTGACGTGCAGAGCGCGCTTGAGCGGCTTGTCAGTCTGAAGACCGACGATGGTCTCCTTCTCGCGGTGGGCGTTATCGATGTAGCCAGCGGGGTGGCTCACGATACCCGTGACAGTCTTGGTGTCCATATCGAGGACGCCGCCCTGCTCGCGCTCCTTGAGCAGCAGGTCGAGAACCTCGCCCCACAGCTCCTTGGTACGCTCGGTCGGACCGGCGAGGAACGATTCGTCGCCCTCGTAGGGGGTGTAGTTCTTCTGGATGAAGTCTCGGACGTCAACCTCTCCCGTCCAGATGCCTTCCTTGAAGCCTTCCCATGCCTCCTGCATTGTGTAACCACGCTCCTAGTTACGTATAATGCGGCGCTCTCTCACACCGCTGCTTATTGAATTCTTGAATGTTCGGGTTGCATGACCGGCTTCATTCGCCTTCCATCGCGCGTTAGCACAGGGAAAAACGTTTGTCCACCTTGGAACTGCAACCCAAAACCCAAGATTTCACCCGTTTGAGAAGGATAACATAGCCACCCCCTTCATCAGGGCTGTTATATGTTTCTTTTTTTATACCATTAGGGCGTTTTTAACAAATCCGCAGGAAATGCGAGCGCGAACAACTACCGTTCACCGATTTGTTTGGTATTTTTCCTTGCCTTTGTACGACGTTCACTCTAGCTGTTATGCCAGCTTTAGCAGGGTAAAGTGCCCCAGAGACCCACAGAAACTGCAGGGCGGCCACGGGATTTCCCCCGGGGCCGCCCTGTGGCGTGGCTAGTTATTTAGCTTTGATTGCCGCTTGGCATTAAGCGGCTGCGGCGACCTTGTCGGCCGCGGCCTTTTTGCTGTCGCCGTGACCCTGGCCCTCAAAATGCTTGTAGCACCAGCTGGTGACCAGCGGGGTCAAAATGGCCGTCACGATGGCGCACGCTGCAACCTGCGCCGTAGCCGTCGCGAGCACGGCGCCACCGTACATGGCCTCGTTGACACTCGCCATGGCGGCAGGCGTGGCCACATTGGCTCCGGCGCAGCTCGAAATGGCCGCACCTGCGACACCCGTACCGCCCGTGAACTTATCGACCGCGATGACGGGAATTGCAAAGACCACCGAGCAGATCACGCCGAGCAGGATGCCGGGAAGACCGCCGTTGATGAGCTGGCCAAAGGTCATGGTCGAGCCCATGGCAAAGAAGACGAGCACGATGATGGCGGAAAGTGCCGGAGCCATCATCTTCTTAAAGCTCGGGAAGAGGTTACCCAGAATAATGCCGACGACGATCGGCAGGATGGCGCCCACGAGCGACCAGCCGATCGGAGCCTGGCCAGCAGCGCCGAGCACGATCATTGTGACCGGAGGGCCGACAACGAGTGTGGTGATGGCGACGGCGCCACGTTCGGCCTCGTTGCCCATGGTGCCCATCAGACCAGCGTACATAGCGTTGTTGGCGCCGGTGCAAGCCGCCAGCATCACCATGGCAGAGATGCCAAACAGGTTGTCGTTGAATACATAAAGGATGAGCAGCGACACGGCAACGACCACGATCTGCTTGACAGCGATGATGATGGCGCCGCGTGCAGCGGCGGCAGGCGCACTTTTAAACGAAATCGTCGTACCGACGATGAGCAAAAAAGCGCCCACGAGTGGGCTTGCACCCTGCTGGGTCATGCCAAGCGTAAAGCTGCCGAGCGTTTTGAACAGGTCGGGGAATAGCGTGTTGAGCAAGCAGCCCAGCAAAAGCGGCACCAAAATATTGGCGCCCGGGATGGACGACATCTTAAAGAACGGCTCCTTTGCAGCCGGCGCCTCCACCGCAGTCGATTCACTCATATATATATCTCCTTTGGATGCATGCGAATCGTAGCCGCACGCGCCTATGTCAGAAAGAAGGCGACAACCCCGATTCGCCAGGGTCGCCGCCAAACGATTACCGCGGGGTATTACCCGTCCAGGACGATGCCGCCGTCGCAGTCACCGATCTCGCCGTTCACGAAGCTGGCGAGGTCGGAAGCGAAGAACAGCACCATCTGCGCAGGCTCGCTGGCCTGGGCGGCGCGGCCCAGAGGAATACCGTTGATGATGCGCTGAGAGTTCTCGTCAGAAAGGATCGACGTCATGTCGGTAAGCGTGAGCGACGGGCACACAGCGTTGCAGCGGATGCCGAACTTACCGCCCTCCTTGGCGACCGCCTTGGTAAGGCCGTTGACACCGGCCTTGGAGCTCGCGTAGGCCGCGGTGCCGAGCAGGCCGCCGCCGATCTTGCCAGCAACGGAGCTCACGTTGACGATAGTGCCGGCATGTGCCGCCTTAAAGTGCGGGTACACGGCATTCATCATGGTAAAGGTGCCGTTGAGGTTGATGTCGATGGTGCGACGCCACTCGGTGTCGTCGATCTCGTCAAACTTCTTGGTGCTGATGACACCGGCGCAGTTGATCAGGATGTTGGTTTGCGGCAGGTCCGTAAAAATCTGCTCGACGGTCTCGCGCGCCTTGGGCGCATCGGCGACATCGAGCTGATAGAACTTGTTGCCCTCGCCAAGCTCGGCCACAGCCGCCTCGCCCTTAGCAGCGTTCCTTGCGATGAGCGCGACGTGTCCGCCGCCCGCAACGATACCCTTGGCAATCTCGAGGCCAATGCCCTGAGTGCCACCGGTAACGATCGCGGTTTTACCCGTGAAGTCAAATGCCATGACTCCAACCCCCTTGATTCAGATGTCTCCTTGCGGGAAGTTGGAGCATCGCACATGGCGATAAATGAGTCCCAGTCGTCATGGTGGTGACAACCCCTCGCCTAACCGCGGGCATGATAGTTCTTTGAAACGCTTCAGCAATTGAATTATTTTAAGTCTTTATGCGTTCTTAATATTGCCCACTGCATGAGGCCCGCATATGGGGGTATCATCTTCTACCAAAAATAGTTTCTAGTGTTAGGGGTTTTCGGTGAAAGATACCGATTTCCGTGAACTTGGGCGTCAGCTCCTTACCGAGTTCGGCAGTATGCATCAGCGCATTTCGCGCTTTGCGGACAAAGCCCTCAGTGGTGAGATGGCCGTCATGCGCGCCCTCATGCTCGCTGGCGGTTCGCTCACGCCAAGCGAACTCGCCGATCGTGCCTGGGTCTCGAGCGCCCGCATCGCCAATATCCTGCGCGCTCTCGAAGCCAAAGGCTGGGTCGAGCGCGAGCACTCAAAGACCGACCGTCGTCGCGTACACGTCACGGTGACCGACAAGGGATTCCATGATCTCGAAATCAAGCATCGGGAATTCGAGGACCGCACCGCGGCCTTCCTCGAGCAGCTCGGCGAAACAGATACCCAAGAGATGGTGCGCCTTCTTAGGCGTGCCAACGAAATTATCGACCGCAATCAAGAAAGGAGAGATGCCGAGTGAGGATTCTCAAGCTCTTTAAAAAGCATGTCCTGGCACTGTTCGCAGCTATCGTACTTATCGTAATCAGCTGCAACGCCGATCTGGCGCTGCCTACGTATATGAGCGACATCGTCGACGTGGGCGTGCAGCAAGGCGGTATCGCCTCGCCCGTACCTGACACCATTCGCACCGAATCGCTCGACGACCTCGAACTCTTTATGAGCGATAAGGACGCCAAAGCTGTGGAGGCCGTGTTTAGCAAGGCGGATAATAACGGCATTCGAACGTACAAGGGCACCGAGGAAGAGCGCGCCGACGGCGGCAAGATTGCCGACATCGTGAGCCTGCCCGAGACCGTCGTCCTTTCGTTCAACCAGGGCATTGACGCCAACTCCATGGATGACATGATGGGTTCGTCCAGCGAGAATAACAACAACGCCGCCCAGGCCATGCCCACCCCCGAGCAGATGGCGGCAATGACGCCCGAGCAGCTCGCCGAGATGCAGCAGAAGGCCGCGGCGGCGCAGAACATGCAAAAGCAGATTGATACCGACGGCGGTAAGATCACCATGAAGAGCCTGCGCCTAGGCGTTGAAGGCGGCCTAATCGACCAGGGCAAGCTCGTCGAGGGTGCCAACGATATGGCGGACAAAATGGGCTCCATGTCGGGTTCCATCGTGACCCAACGCGCCGTGAGCTATGTACAAAACGAGTACAAGGCGCAGGGCATCGACCCCGCCGACGTGCAGAACGCCTATCTGGGCCGCATGGCAACCACGATGTTTGGTCTGTGCCTGATCTCGCTCATCGCCACCATCCTGACCGGCGCCGTGGCCTCGCGCACCGCCTGTTCCATCGCACGCGACCTGCGCCGCGAGACCTTCAACAAGGTTATGCACTTCTCGCCGGCCGAGGTGGGCAAGTTTAGCCAGGCCTCGCTCATCACCCGCTGCACCAACGACATTCAGCAGATTCAGATGGCCTCAACCCTGTTTATCCGCATGTGCCTGATGGCCCCCGTCATGGGCATCGTCGCTGTCATGCGCGTCCTGGCCAACCACACCGGCCTGGAATGGACCATCGCTGTGGCCATCATCGCGGTCTCGGCCGTCGTCGGCGTGCTTATGGGCCTCACCATGCCCAAGTTCAAAAAGATGCAGAGCTTTGTGGACCGCGTGAACCTCACCGCCCGCGAGCTGCTCGACGGCCTTATGCCCATCCGCTCGTTCAACCGCGAGGAGCATGAGCTCGAGCGTTTTGACAAGGCTTCGCTCGACCTAATGACCACGCAGCTCTACACCAATCGTGCCATGAGCTTTATGATGCCGCTCATGATGCTCGTCATGAACTGCATCACCGTGCTTATCGTCTGGTTTGGCGCGCAGGGCGTGTCCGATGGCGTGATGCAGGTCGGCAACATGATGGCGTTTATCTCCTACACCATGCAGATCGTCATGGCGTTTATGATCCTCACCATGGTTTCGGTCATCCTGCCCCGCGCCGAGGTCGCAGCCGAGCGCGTGGAAGAGGTCATCACCTGCCCCACGAGCATCAACGACCCCGCCTCGCCCAAACTGCCCGCGGCCAGCGCACCGCGCGGTGAGCTCACCTTCCGCGACGTGAGCTTCCAGTATCCCGATGCCCGCGCCGACGTCATTAGCGGCGTGAACTTCACCACGCATGCCGGTCAGATGCTCGGCATCATTGGTTCCACGGGCTCGGGCAAGTCCACGCTCGTACAGCTGATTCCGCGCTTATACGACGTCACGGGCGGCAGCATTTCGCTCGACGGTATCGACGTGCGCGATATGACCCTTTCCGAGCTTCGCCGCCGCATTGGTTACATCCCGCAGCAGGGGCGTCTGTTCTCGGGCACCGTGGAGAGCAACCTTAAGTTTGCCGGCGACATGGTAAGCGACGAGAACATGCACGAGGCCGCGCGCATCGCCCAAGCCGAGGACTTTATCGCCGAGCGCGAGGGCGGCTACGACTCCCCCATCAGCCAGGGCGGCTCCAATGTCTCGGGCGGTCAGCGCCAGCGTCTGGCCATCGCCCGCGCGTTGGCAAAAAAGCCCGAGGTCCTGGTGTTCGATGACTCGTTTAGCGCCCTCGACTACAAGACCGACGCGCGCCTGCGCGAAGAGCTTGCCAAAAACGTTACCGACGCCGCGCTCGTTGTCGTAGCCCAGCGCATCGCGACCATCATGCACGCCGACCAGATCATCGTGCTCGACGACGGCCACGTGGTGGGCACTGGTACGCACGAGGAGCTGCTGCACAGCTGCCCGGCGTACCTGGAGATCGCACAGTCGCAGCTTTCCGCCGAGGAGCTGGGGCTCACTCAAGAAGAAATTGCAGCCGTTATGGAGGGAGGCGAGCACTAATGGCAGACGAGACCAAGACTCAGATTCCCAAGCCCACCCGCCAGCGCGGTCCCATGGGCCGCATGGGTGGCATGGGCCGCGGCGAGAAGGCCAAGGACTTTAAGGGCGCCATGCGGCAGTTGCTCGGCTATATCGGTCAACACAAGGTTGCCGTGCTTGCCGCCGTCGCCTTTGCCGTGTGCTCGGTCGTCTTTAACATTGTGGGACCCAAGGTGCTCGGCCAGGTTACGACCAAGCTGTTCGAAGGCCTGGTCGCCAAGGTCAACGGTACCGGCGATGTCGACTTTGCCTGGATCGCCAAGACGCTCGGCTTTTTGCTCTGCCTGTATCTGGCAAGCTCTGTTTGCAGCCTCATCCAGGGCTGGCTCATGACCGGCGTCACGCAAAAGATTTGCTACCGCATGCGCAAGGAGATCGCCGCCAAGATTGCCGTCGTGCCGATGAGCTACTTTAACGGACACAGCAAGGGCGATGTGCTCAGCCGCATCACCAACGACGTCGATACGCTGGGTCAGTCGCTCAACCAGAGCGTGACGCAGCTCATCACGTCGGTGACGCAGATTGTCGGCGTGCTCGTCATGATGCTGTCGATCAGCCTGCCGCTTACCGGCGTCACCGTGCTCACACTGCCGGCCGCCGCGATTATCCTGACCGTGATGATTCATTTCTCGCAGCCGTACTTCCGCGAGCAGCAGCAGGTCCTGGGCACCGTCAACGGCATTATCGAGGAGGACTTTGCCGGCCAGAACGTCATTCAGGTGTTCGACCGCGCCGAGGCCTCAATCGAAGAGTTTGACCGTCAAAACGACCGCCTCTTTATTAGTGGCTGGCGCTCGCAGTTCCTGTCGGGCCTGATGATGCCGCTTATGAGCTTGGTGGGCAACATGGGCTACGTGGGCGTCGTCGTGGTGGGCGCACAGCTCGCGCTGACCGGCAATGCCACGCCCGGCGACATCCAGAGCTTTATCCAGTACGTTCGCAACTTTACGCAACCCGTGCAGCAGCTGGGCAACGTGAGCAACACGATGCAGTCTATGGCCGCTGCCACCGAGCGCGTCTTTGAGTTCCTGGCCGCGCCCGAGGAGGAGCAGAAGGCCGACGCGCAGATTCCCGAAAAGCGCCCTGGCCATGTGGAGTTTGACCACGTCAAGTTTGGCTACACGCCCGACAAGACCATCATCCACAACTTTAGCTGCGAGGCACAGCCCGGCCAGACCATCGCCATCGTCGGTCCCACCGGCGCGGGCAAGACCACGCTCATTAAGCTGCTTCAGCGCTTCTACGACGTGGACGGCGGCTCGCTGCGCGTCGATGGCGTCGACGTACGCGATTGGGACCGCGCGGCACTGCGCGGCGAGTTTGCCATGGTGTTGCAGGATACGTGGCTGTTTAACGGCACCATCCGCGAGAACATCCGTTACGGACGCCCCGATGCAAGCGATGCCGAGGTCGAGGCCGCTGCACGCGCTGCACGCTGCGACCACTTTATCCATACGCTCGCCGGCGGTTACAACTTTATGATCAACGAGGAAGGCACCAACCTTTCGCAGGGCCAACGCCAGCTCGTGACCATTGCCCGCGCCATTTTGGCCGACCGCCCGGCGCTGATTTTGGACGAGGCGACATCCAACGTCGATACCCGCACCGAGGAGCTTATTCAGCGCGCCACGGATGCGCTGATGCAGGGCCGCACCAGCTTTGTTATCGCACACCGCCTGTCCACGATCCGCAACGCCGACGTGATCTTGGTAATTCGCGACGGCGACATCGTCGAGAAGGGCACGCACGACGAGCTGCTCGCCCAAGGCGGCTTCTACGCCGACCTGTACAACTCGCAGTTCGACGAAGCGGCGTAAATTCTGCCGCAGGGAACGGATAACACCCGAAAACGGGGGCGCAGGACAACCTGTGCCCCGTTTTTTGTTCTGCGACCCTCAAACCGCCTCCCCTGGGACCAAATCGACGGCCTCTTCCAAGCCGCGTGGCATCATTCCATTCCAGGGCCAGCCAACGTTTGCCCAGATAAAACCTGCCAAAATAAACCTGTCCCTTTTTGGCAGGTTTTGGGGTGACGAGGGCTTGCACTTTAGCGTGCGACAGCGGATAATGCCGAGCATTCGACAATGCACACTTTGTCTTATTTGATTGAGGAGGCCCCGTATGGCCATGGAATTCAAGCGCAGGTTGCCGATCCCCATGGAAATCCGCGAGGAAATGCCGCTTTCCGCCGATCTTACCGCCAAAAAACAGGCATTCGACGCCGAGGTCGCCAAGGTCTTTACCGGCGAGGACGCGCGCAAGGTGCTCATCATCGGCCCGTGCTCTGCCGACCGCGAGGACTCGGTGCTTGAGTACATGAGCCGACTGGCCAAGGTCGCCGAAGAGGTCAAGGACAAACTCATCATCATTCCGCGCGTCTATACCAACAAGCCGCGCACCAAGGGTACTGGCTACAAGGGCCTGCTGCACAACCCCGACCCCGAGGCTCCCGACGACCTGCTCGAGGGCGTCAAGGCCATCCGCCATATGCACCTGCGCGTCATCGAGGAGACCGGTTTCTTTACCGCCGATGAGATGCTCTACCCGTCCAACTACCAGTACCTCGTCGACCTGCTGAGCTACGTCGCCGTGGGCGCGCGCTCGGTCGAGAACCAGGAGCATCGTCTGGTGTCGAGCGGCATTTCGGTGCCTGTGGGCATGAAGAACCCCACCGCCGGTTCCACCACCGTTATGCTCAACTCCATCTACGCCGCCCAGGCACATCAAAGCTTCATCTTCCGCAACTGGGAGGTCGAGTGCGACGGCAATCCGCTCGCGCACGCCGTCATGCGTGGCTACATTGGTCTCGACGGTCGTACCTACCCCAATTACCACTACGAGCATCTGGAGCGTCTGGCTGAGCGCTATACCGAGCATGCCGGCTACGCCAACCCGGCGGCGATCATCGACTGCAACCACGACAACTCGGGCAAGCGCCCGCTGGAGCAGCACCGCATCTGCAAGGAGGTGCTCGACAGCTGCCGCCGCAACGAGTCCATCTCCAAGCTGGTCAAGGGCTTTATGATCGAATCCTACCTGGAGGACGGCAACCAGTCTGTCGACGGCGGCGTCTTTGGCAAGTCCATCACCGACCCGTGCCTGGGCTGGGAAAAGACCGACTACCTCATCCACGAGATCGCAGAGCGGGTGTAGGTTACGGCGTTTTACCAAACGCCGTAACCGGCCGACGCTACAAACCCGTACACGCGAGCAATCTGCCTTTCAGCTTCGACGGCATGACCAAAAGGTCAATGCCGCCTCGCTTCAAGGCACCTTGCTCGCGTGTACGGGTTTTCGCTGACGTTTTTCTACCAGCGTCGTTGCCAAAGCTGGCACTTGGGGACGCTCCTTTTGGGGTAGTCGTTGGGGACGCTCTTGTTTGACTAGTCGTTTAAGAACGTCCCCAACGACTACCCGGGGGAGTTGCCTTCCCTCGCGGCGGTCTTCTAGCAGAAAAACCAAGTGAGTAGGCTTTTTGCAGGAGGCCAAGCACGCCCCAAAACGCCACAGCTCTGACCTGCGGTTTTATTGAGCATTTGTCGCGATGTGCTCGGCAGGTTCAAAAAAGTCTACTCACTTGTATCTGAGACGCACCAGGTTGTAAAAAACCGCCGCGAAAGGGCCCCTTGTCCCTTCGCGGCGGTCATACGCCTCTGATTTTGCGACGATTTTGCCCGCTTGTTATTCGCTGTAGCGGGTGGCTATGGCAGCTCGCACCATTCCGGTGCTCATGAGGTACGTCACCAGGAAGTAGCCACCGTACGCTGCCAGGAAGATCGCGCAAGTGAGGCCCACGGTGCCGCCGATGCTCATATTTCCGAATATGCTCACCAGCTCGATGATCACCTTAAGTGCCACAAAGGAGTGCGCCAGGCCCACTGCCTGCGGGAACAGGAAGAATACCGCTTGCTGCGCCATCACCGAATGGCGAATCTGGCGGTCGTCGCAGCCGATCTGTGCCAGCACACGATAGCTGCGGCTGCCGTCGGCCACGTTGGAGAGTTGCTGGATCGACAGAATCGCCGCGCATGCAACAACCAATACAAAGCCGATGTAGATGGCTAGGTAGCTAATAAGACCGTTCATTTGCGCTGCTTGCGTGTACATCTCGGAGCGTGTGATGAAGATTCCCCACGATCCCGGCTCCTTGCCGTCAACGAGCAGATTGTCGAGCACAGTGTATTCAATGCTCTCGTCTGCCTCGGTCGTATCCATCCCCTGTTTGTAGTTAACGAGCAGGCTACTGGAATACGGCTGCAGATTAAGTTGGGACAACAGCTCGTCGGCAACGACGACGGTACCCGGATTACTGCCCATCGCCGAGTTGGCGATGGCCGCCGTGTCCTCGTCCGACTTATCGGTTGCGGGCTTGAGCGTATGCCCGCCCAAGGTAAGGGCATGGCCGCCAGCCATATACTTGGTGTACAGGTCGACCAGCTCACCGCCCATATCACACGTAAGCAAGTACTGGTCGCGGCCAATGCTCACCGGCTCCTCGCCCATCATCTGGCACAGTTTGTTGTACTGGCTCGCCGGCGTCACAAACAGACCCATCGCATCGGCCTTGCTACCCCCGAACGCCTTGGGAAGCTTTTCGCCCATGGTCTTGCACATCTCACCCGCAGACACCGAAGGACTCGAACCGCCAAGCGGGTAACTCAGATACGAATCGATCTGCACATGCTCACCGGCAACATCGGCGATATAGACCTTCTTGCCGGTCTCGTCGTTGTTGTCCGCCGACTTGCCCTTACGATCGCCGTGCCATGCGGAGTACAAATCGACCGTTGTATCGGCCAGCACCATGCGATCGGCCTCAGACGGATTGACATACTCTTTGTAGTAGTCGAGCGTATCGGGCGTGTAATAGACATACGTCTGCGACATATCGGCCGGCGTATAGCGCTCCAGATTCTCGTTCATCACGCTGGCAATCGACATGCCGCAAGTCACAGAAGTAATGGCAAGGAACAGAATCATCGCGATGACGCCCATCGAAAAGCACACCGTGTTGACCTTGGCCGCAAGCTGGCGCACGATAAACATGTTGAGGCCGCGCCAATACACGCCGCGCAGGCTCTGCAGCAGCTTGATAAGCATGCCCGAGAGTCCCCAGAACAGGGCAAAGGTGCCCACGGTAACCATAGCGGTCGTAATGCCAAACTGGTTCATGGCCTCTTGCAGCTTGCTGTCCGTCGCGGTTAGCGGGAACCCATCACGTAGCAGACGGTAATAGGCCACGCCCACAAGCACCACGCCCACGGCAAAGATGGCAATCGCGATCCAGGGGTTGCGTGTCTTGATGCTCTCGTTGCGACGCTCGGCACCCATAAGCTCGATGAGTTTGGTACGACGCACGGCGCGAAGGTTCAGCAGTAGCGTGAGCACAAACATTACGAGCATGCAGGCAAGGGTCAGGTTGAACGCATGCACCGAGAAAAAGAAGTGGAAATTGGCGATCTGTGTCTTAAAGAGCGAGGCCGTAAAGAACGTCATGAGCTGGGAGAGTCCCACACCCAGCACAATGCCGGCGACAAAGGCCACAACCGATACTATCACGGTCTCGAGCGCCATGATCGTGGCGACGCGCCCGCGCCCCATACCGAGCACCTGGTACAGGCCAAACTCCTTCTTGCGGCGTTTCATGATGAAGTTATTGGCATACACCATCAAAAAGGCCATGACACCGGCCAAAAAGTACGTCAGGTAGCCGAGCATGCTGCCCATAACCTGCGCCAAGCCCTCTTCATCGATTCCGGCGATGTCGACCTGCATCGAGATGGTGTTAAAGGCATAGAAGACCGTGACGCCCAGGGTGAGCGTCAAAAGGTAGACGAGGTAGTCGCGGCCGGCGCGGCGGACGTTGCCCCAAGCGAGTTTACAGAGCATCGGAGCCCTCACCGCCCATCATGGCAACGACCTCCATAATGCGGTCGAAGAACTCGCGGCGGTCGGTGTCTCCGCGGCGCAGCTCGGTGAAGATCTTGCCGTCGCGAATAAACAGCACACGGCTCGTGTAGCTGGCGGCAAAGCTGTCGTGCGTGACCATGAGCACGGTGGCGCGCAGGCGGCGGTTAAGGGCCTCCAGGCTCTCGAGCAGCAGGCGAGCGCTCTTGGAATCGAGAGCGCCGGTGGGCTCGTCGGCCATGATCATGGTGGGGTCGGTGACGAGCGCGCGAGCCGCGGCAACGCGCTGCTGCTGACCGCCGGACATCTGGTAGGGATACTTGTCGAGCACCTGACTGATGGACAGACGCGCTGCCACATCCTGCACGCGGGTCGAGATCTCTGCCGAGTTTGTGCGGGCGATGGTGAGCGGCAGGGCGATGTTCTCGCGTGCCGTGAGCGTATCGAGCAGGTTGGAGTCCTGAAAGATAAAGCCAAGCTCCTCGCGGCGGAACTGCGAAAGCTTAGCCTGCTTCATGCGCGTCACGTCCTGGCCGTTGATGCGGATCGTGCCACTTGTGGCACTATCGATGGTCGACACGCAGTTGAGCAACGTCGACTTGCCCGAGCCCGAAGCGCCCATGATGCCAACGAATTCGCCGCGGTTGACAGTAAAGCTGACGTCGTTGAGCGCGCGGGTCACGTTGCCCAGCGCTCCGTATACCTTTTCGAGATGCACGACTTCCAGTACCGGGGTCGCCATGTGCGTGGTTTGCATACCGAGTCCTTTCTTGCGATTAGTCTACGGCATCTATAGTCGCAAGAAGCCGAGTCGGCTACCATCGATATCGCTTACGCTTGCCTTACCGTTGCGTAAGGTAGGGGTAGTCTTTTTGGGACGGGGCTTTTTTAGCTGCCCTATGTCAAATGCGACCTCATGCTTCGAAGGCTACGGATAGGGTAGCTAAAAAAGCCCCGTCCCAAAAAGACTACCCAAATGAGCTACCCTGCCACGTGTTGATGCTGAAAGAGGACTCCTGTTGAAGACTGTTCATGTTGCCGCTGGGATCATTCGCAAGGAAGGATCTGACGAGCTGCTTGCCGTGCAGCGCGGCTACGGCGACATGCAGGGACTTTGGGAGTTCCCCGGTGGCAAGCTCATGCGCGGCGAGACGCCCGAGGACGCCGTACGCCGCGAGCTCATGGAAGAGCTGCAGGTAAAAGTCACCAACCTGCGCGATTTTTACACCGTTGAGTATGACTACCCCGATTTTCATCTCTCAATGGAGTGTTACTACTGCTCGCTGGCTAAAGAATCCGATGAGCCCCAGAAGCACGACCGCCAGCTCGATATCCGCTGGATTCCGCGCACCTCGCTTGCCACCGTTGAGTGGATGCCCGCCGACAAGGGGCTTATCGATGCTCTGATTGAGTTGAAGGAAGATCGGCTTGAGGCCAACGGCGCCGCCGATGACGCCACGCCCAACACGGCCGACAAACCCGCCACCAAGCCCAAGCGCGCACCTAAGCGCCGCAGCAAAAAGCGTCCCAAACCAGGTCTGCTCGACGGCATCGATACCTCGGACCTCTCCGCTGACGAGCGCGAACTGGTGCGCCGTCGCGCCGCTATAAAAAAGTCCATGAAGGGCAACAAGCGCGCCAACACCAAACCTGAGCTGCTCGTTCGCCAGCGCCTGCGGGCAGCGGGCCTTACGGGATACCGTCTGGAATGGAAGGTACCCGGCAAGCCTGACATCGCCTTTCCCGGGCGCAAGATCGCCATTTTCGTCAACGGCTGCTTTTGGCATCGCTGCCCTAAGTGCAATCCGAGCCAGCCTAAGCGCAATGTTGAGTTTTGGGAGGCAAAGTTTCGCCGCAACGTCGAGCGCGACCGAGCCGCCATCGACGCGCTTACCCAAATGGGCTGGATGCCCATCACCGTCTGGGAATGTGAGCTCAAGAAAGACCGCATCGACGCCACCATGGAAAAGGTCATCGAACAGGTACGCGCCGCCGCACCGCAGCGCTAACAGCGATCATTCACACGCTCCGCACGTCCGCGCCACATCCGCGCCACAAACCTTAGAAAGCCCTTAAGCTCAAAACCTTTCAAGAGTGTTATTCGATACCTTTGACCTGCAGTTTCATTGTTATATCAAACCTGATTAAGCCTTTCTTTAGTGCTTCTTTGCAGCAGCCGCGGCATAATACTGCCAACGAACGGGACCTAGCAGCACACCCCGTGCGCAACCTTTTGATGGACATCGAGGAGGCCGCATAAGCATGCATTTTTCCAATGACGCAGCACAGCAGCCATCCCTAAAATATGCAGACCTTTTCTCCTTCCCCCCGACACAGAGAAACGGCCTCCTCGACTCCCCCACCACAAAAGCCAAACGCTCAACCGATCAGAATCTCAACTTGCGAGCATCGTTCGATAAGCTCCAAGCATCCCTAAACAAGTCATTCCCAAACCAAGCCCGGGCATACTAACCCCCACCAACAAAGAAGCCCTAACGCCCCACCAATTTCCGCCCCAACGCCACAAGGGCGATCGAGCAGGGCCGTCCGGAAACGGAAAAGGGCCTATCTCTCAGAACATTCCGCAGGACGGAGGAAGCCCCGCAGCGCGTAGCGCGCAGCGGGGCTTCCGACATGTCCGAGGACGTTCTGAGAGATAGGCCCTTTTCCGTTTCCGGACGGCCCGGTGGGATCAGAGTACCCTTGCTGTTACTCTGCTTTGCCCACAGAGTTGAGGTTGGTCATGCGGATCTTAACCAGCTCGGTGATCTCACGCATGCCCTCCTTGGCCGGCTTCTTGGGATCGAAGCAGGCAGGGTTCTCGGCCATGTAGGCCATGAAGCCCTTGGTGTAGGCCTGACGCAGCTCGGTAGCGTAGTTAACCTTGCAGATGCCGTTCTTCACAGCCTCGGCAACCTGCCCATCGGGCACACCGGAAGTGCCGTGCAGAACCAGCGGCACGTCGACGGCGTCGCGGATGGCCTTGACCACGGACTGCTCGATGTGCGGATCGCTCGTGTACACGCCGTGGCTGGTGCCAACGCCAATGGCCAGCGAGGTGCAGCCGGTGCGCTCGACGAACTCCTTGGCCTCGGCAGGATCGGTGTAGGGGCTCTCGCCCTCAACCGCGGGACCGTCGTCCTCCTTGCCGCCAACCTTGCCGAGCTCGGCCTCGACGGGCACGCCCATGGCGCGGCCAGCGTCGGCGACGGACTTGGTCAGGGCAATGTTGTCCTCAAAGGACTCGTGCGAGCCGTCGATCATGACGGAGGTGTAGCCCGTGCGGAAAGCCTGCATGCAGCGGTCATAGCCATCGCCGTGATCGAGGTGCAGAGCGACGGGCACGGAAGCGCGCTCGGCAGCGGCCTTCACCATGCCGTAGAAGTAGTCCAGACCAGCGGTCTTGATGGTACCCGGGGTGGTCTGCATGATGACGGGGGACTTGGTCTCCTCGGCAGCGGCCAGAACGGCCATAACAAACTCGAGGTTCTCGACGTTGAACGCGCCGACGGCGTAGTGGCCGGCCTGAGCGTCCTTGAGCATCTTTTCGGTGGTAACAAGTGCCATGAGCGTTTGCTCCTCTCCCTCGCCCGCATCTGGATATCGGGCGTAGTTGTTCACAAGGCGTTTTACCTTGCGTTTTACTGCGTTCATTGTATGAAATTCAGCGGCTTTGCACGTGCGAGATATTGAGTCCATGCAGGCCAATACAGTCGTTTTTGAAAAGTAAACGGAAGGAATTGGAACCGAGTGGGCGTGTTCGATATTGAATTTTGAGCGTTTAGCGTCTTTCTTTTATAGAAAAGATAAGTAATCGAAAGGTGTTTTCTTACTCAAAAAGAAAATGAACGAAAATAGAGTCAACACAATTCCTGCAAATATAGCCGAGAATGGAGCAAACATGGCCCAAGCTACCAACCGTGCTTTTGCTGACGAGCGCCGTACCGCCATTATGGAAATACTCGAGCATAACGCCTCGGTGCAGGTAGCAGAAATCGCCCAGACCTTTGGTGTGTCCTCCGTCACCGCCCGCGCCGACCTAGACGCGCTCGCCGAAGCAGGCAAGCTGCGTCGCACACATGGTGGTGCCGTATCGCTCCACAAACGCCTGACCGTCTCCACGCAAGATCGCCGCATCAATGTCAACGTCGCCGCCAAGCAGGCCATCGCGCAAAGCGCCATCGAGCTCGTTAATGACGGCGACAGGCTGCTCGTCGACTCGGGCACCACGGCGCTCGAATTCGTCCGGCTCCTCGATCAGCGCGACGGCATCACCGTTATCACGGCCGACATTACCATCGCCGATTATATTGACGAGAGCATGCCCTCGGTCGATGTCGTCATGCTGGGCGGGGCACTGCGCAAAGGTCATCGCTATCTGTACGGCCCACTTACCATGCAGGCGCTCCAAAAGGTCCACGCCGACCTTGCCGTCATGTGTCCTGGCGCTTTTGTTCCCGGCTGCGGCTTTACGACCGACTTTCCTCAGATGGCCGAGACCAAAGCGGCTATGGTCGGTGCCGCCCGTCAAAGCGTCGCCCTCATGGACGCCAGTAAGGTCAACGGACGCGGCATGTACCGTTTTGCCGAGCTTGCCGACGTCGACATCATCGTGATGGACAGCGACCCCGACGCCGCCGTCGCCACCTCAATCGCCGAGGCCGCCGACAGCGCACGTCCAGCCCTCATCATCGCCGGCGCTTAAACAAAAACCACCACAAAGGGCCTGTCCCCTTTGTGGTGGTTTTGCCCGTTAAAAGCGAAATATCGCTACTTGGAAAGCTCGTCGGCGAGGGCCTCGATCTGGGCGCGTGATGTGTCGTTGAGCGAGCCCAGCACGGTCACCTTGTTCTGCGCCAGGGTGATGTCCTTCATGCCCTCGAGCTCCTTGGTCATAACCTTGGCAGCGGCGGGCGTCCAGGAACCGGCCTCGACGAGCGCCACGGTGCGGTTCTGGTAGGCATGCTCGGCGAGCGTGTGGATAAAGGTGCTCATGAACGGGAAGATCTCGCCCTGATAGGTGATGGAGGCGAGCACCAGACGGTCATAGCGGAACGCATCCTCAACGGCCTCGGCCATGTCGTCGCGAGCCAGGTCAAAGACGGAAACCTTCTGGCCGCGAGCCTCGAGCGCTGCAGCGAGCTCCTCGACGGCAGCCTTCAGATGTCCATACACACTCGCATAGGCAATCGTGATGCCCTCGTCCTCGGGCTGGTAGCTCGACCAGGTGTTATAGGTGTCGAGGTAATAGCCCAGATTCTCGGTAAGGACAGGACCGTGGAGCGGGCAGATGATCTGAATATCCAGATCGGCAGCCTTTTTGAGCACAGCCTGCACAAACTTGCCAAACTTTCCCACGATGCCAAAGTAGTAGCGGCGAGCCTCGCAAGCCCAGCCCTCGGGATCCTCGATGTCGTTGGCGCCAAACTTGCCAAAGCCGTCGGCACTAAAGAGCACCTTGTCGGTGGCCTCATAGGAGAAGAGCACCTCGGGCCAGTGAACGTTGGGGGCGCCGATAAAGGTCAAGCTGTGGCCGCCCAGGTCGAGCACATCGCCCTCTTTGACAACCATTTTGCGCTCGGGGAAGTCGGTGCCAAAGTAGTTGACCATCATGCGGAAAGCACCCATGCTGGCCACAATCTGCGCCTGGGGATAGCGCTCCATAAAGGCGGCGATACCGGCGGAGTGATCAGGCTCCATATGATGGATGACCAGGTAGTCGGGCGTACGGCCATCGAGCGCGGCCTCGAGGTTGCCGAGCCACTCGTCGACAAAACCACCGTCGACCGAATCGGCGACAGCGATTTTATTGCCCAAGATAACGTAGCTGTTGTATGCCATACCGTTTTCGGACACATCGTACTGGCCCTCGAACAGGTCAATGTCGTGGTCGTCGACGCCAATGTAGCGGATATCCTTGGTGATCTCCATCAGACAAAGCCTCCTAGATAGACAAAATAACTTGTCTATCATAGCACTTGGCAGCATTCCAACTGTTGTCTGCCGGCATCCTTACCGATTGTTATTGAAATACGATAAATCGTCGTTTACCTGCGTAAACTATGAGCGTGGCATCGCCGTGCTATGTCGAATAATGAGCTGGCCGGGAATACGGATAGCAACGGTTTTGCCCGCCGTACCCGCCTCGGGAACCGCGTGCTCAAACACCTCGCGTCCACGCTGATGTAAATCGAATCGAACGGTCGTGAGCTCGTTATGCGCGACAAAGTCGTCGAGCGAATCGTCGACGCCCACCACGCTTACGTCCTCGGGCACGCGCAGGCCGCTATCACGCAGCGCGGCAATCGCGCCATTTGCCATCTGATCGTTTGCCGCATAAATCGCCGTCATGGTGCGATCGTGCTCGGCCAGGTACCTGCCGGCCTCGTAGCCGCTGTTGGCAGACCAGTCGCCCTCGAGCGGCGCCTGCGGCTTAATGTGCTTATGCTCGAGCGCATCCTGCCAGCCGGCGCGACGAAATTGCTCGTCGACCGAGAACGACGGGCCGCCAATATAGCGAATTTGCTCGTGCCCCAGCTCAAACAGATGATCCATAAGCAAGAGCGAGCAGCCGTAATGGTCGGAGTCGACCGTGGTCACCCGCGGGTGCGCGTACATGGTAACAATAACCGTGCCAATGCCCGGCAGCGGATCAAACGTCTCAAAATCGGGCGCCATGCGGCTCATGCCGATGATGATGCCGTCCACCGGCAGCGCAGCCATACGACGCGTGGCCTCGGCAAGCGAAAACTCCTCGGTCTTGGACATCTCGACCAGTGTGATGGCGCAATTATGCTCGCGAGCAGCGCTGGCGATGCCGTCGATCATTGAGAGGTTGCCAAACTTGGTGATATCGTTGACGCACAGACCGACCGAATGGTAACGGCCGTCGCGCAGCGAGCGACCGGCATAACTCGGACGAAAACCGAGCTCTTGCATAGCGGCCTGCACGCGCTGGCGCGTCTGCTCGTTAACGTTGGGCAAGCCGTTGGCGACGCGCGAAACCGTCTGCTGCGAAACACCGGCAGCGCGGGCGACGTCGGCCATGGAGACCGGACGCGTACCTGTATCGTTGGACGAGTGCCTTGCCACAGAATCACCTTCACCCTTGCGAAATCTGAATAGCGTGCATGCCGACCCGGGCAGAAACACACCCCGCGCCGAAGCCCGCTATCGTCGGACGCATGTTAACGTACTCTACTTTTTCTATCTGCATCTCTTCTGCTTTATAAGTCCATACGGCATTACCGTTCACGGCTGTATTTCTACCGACTACCAGATTCTCAAAAAGTGACAAGCGATCTGTTATGAGTACGTTAACATAGCCCGTAACGCGCGGCATCGTGAACACTTGGTTCATGCCGCTTCAAGTTGTTAACGTACTCATAACGACGCAAAACTCACCCGTGCGCGCCAAGGAAAGGACTCCCATGACCACCCCCGACGAAAAGACACTCACCATGCTCACCAAGCTGTTTGAGGAGGAGTTTGGACCCATCGGCGACCGCCAGGTGCTCTACGTGCACGCGCCCGGCCGTTCCGAGATCAGCGGCAATCACACCGACCACGAGGGCGGCCATGTTATCGCCGGCTCGCTCGATGTCGCCGTTGACGGTATCGCCGTGGCAACCGACTCCAACAAGATCCGCGTCGCCGACGAGGGCTATCCTACGTTTGCGATCACGCTCGACACGCTAGATGTTCAGGAGTCCGAGAAGGGCACGTCCGCAAGCCTCGTCCGCGGCATGGCCCACGAAATCGCTGCTCTGGGCGTTGAGCCCCAGGGCTTCGACTTCGCCTTCACCTGCTCCGTCCCCTCGGGCGGCGGCCTTTCGAGCTCTGCTGCTGTCGAGGCGGCGTACGGTCGTGCCATGGAGGCGCTCTGGGGCGCACCCGCCATCGAGCCCGTCGCGCTCGCCCAGATGAGCCAGCGCACCGAGAACAACTATTACGGCAAGCCCTGCGGTCTTATGGACCAGGCCGCCGTGTGCCTGGGCGGCCTCGCCTACATGGACTTTGAGGACCAGGCTCAGCCTAAAACCCAGAAGCTCGAACTCAACTTTGAGGATCACGGCTATGCGCTCGTGCTCGTTAAGGTTGGCGCCGACCATGTGGCCGCCACCGACGACTACGCCGCCGTTCCGCGCGAGATGCAGGACGTCGCCGCCGAGTTTGGCAAGACACGCCTGTGCGAGGTAAACGTGGCGGATTTTGACGCCAAGCTCCCCGAGCTACGCGCCAAGCTGGGCGACCGCGCCTGCCTGCGCGCCGTTCACTACTGGTACGAGAACGGCCTGGTCGATAAGCGCTGGGCAGCCCTTAGCGCCGGCAACATCGACCAGTTCCTGGTCCTGACGCGCGAGTCCGGTGCCAGCTCTGCCATGTACCTGCAGAATGTCGTCGCCAAACTGGGCTCCGAGCAACCTTCCATGTATGCCTTGGCGCTGGCCGAGCATGTGCTCGACGGCCGCGGCGCCGTCCGCATCCACGGTGGCGGCTTTGGTGGCACTATCCAGGCCTTCGTGCCGCTCGACCTGGTCGACACCTTCATCACCAAGATGAACGGCTGGCTGGGCGAGGGCTCTGCCCGCCACTACGCAATTTCTGACAAGGGGGCTTACGCGGCATGGCTGTAATGACTGATGTGCGCGAGGCCGCGCAGGGCCTGATTGAGTATGCCATCCATCGATCCATGATCGGACAGGATGACCGCATCTGGGCCTACAACACCATTCTCGAGTGCATCGGCGCCACGGGTCCTGCGCTCGACATGGCTTGGGCGATGCAGAACGAGAAGCTCTCGCTCTTGCACCCCGATACGCTCCCCAATTTTGACCTGGAGGGCACGCTTGCCGCGCTTTCCGAGGACGCCGTTGCCAACGGCGCTGCCGAGGACACGGCGTCGGGCCGCGACCGCATCGCCATGCGCATCATGGGCGCGCTCATGCCGAGGCCTTCGGTTGTAAACGAGGAGTTCAACGGACGCATGGGCGTCAACGAGCCCCGCGCCGCGACCGACTGGTTCTATGGTCTGTGCTGTGACGCCGGTTACGTGCGCCGCGCCGCCATCGCGCGCAATATCAAATGGAGTACCCCCACCAACTGGGGCGACCTGGAAATCACCATTAACCTGTCGAAGCCCGAGAAGGACCCGCGCGACATTGCCGCGGCCGGCGCCGCAAAGAACACGGGCGAGAAGTATCCCGCCTGTCAACTGTGCATCGAGAACGAGGGCTACCCTGGACGCTCCGCCGCAGCCGACGGCGGCGCCCATCCCGCTCGCCAGAACCTGCGCGTTATCCCCATCCAGCTCAACGGCGAGCGCTGGGGCTTCCAGTACAGCCCGTACGCGTACTTTAACGAGCACTGCATTGCTATGAGCGCCGAGCATCGCCCGATGCACGTCGACCGTAAGGGACTGACCTGCCTGCTCGATTTTGTGGACCTGTTCCCGCACTACTTTATTGGCTCCAACGCCGACCTGCCCATCGTGGGCGGCTCGATTCTGTCGCACGACCACTTCCAGGGCGGCGCGCACGAGTTCCCCATGATGCATGCCGCCGAGGTCTCGCAGTTTAACGTGCCCGGCTTTGATCAGGTCAGCGGTACCGTGTTGCAGTGGCCGCTTTCGGTGCTGAGACTGCGCTCGCACGACCGCGCCCAGCTGCTCGACGCCGCCGAGAAGATTATCCTCGCCTGGCGCGAGTGGACCGATGAGTCTGTGGGCGTCATCGCGCACACAGCCGACGGCGTGGCGCATAACACTGTGACGCCCGTCATCCGCCGCGTCGACTCTCGCGGCAATGCCGGCGGCGAGATCTACGAGGCCTACCTGGCGCTTCGCTGCAACATCACAACCGACGAGCATCCGCTGGGCGTATTTCACCCGCATGCCGAGTACCACCATATTAAGAAGGAGAACATCGGCTTGATCGAGGTCATGGGCCTGGCCATTTTGCCGCCGCGCTTGGTTCCCGAGCTCGGCGCTGTCCGCGAGCACCTGCTGGCAGCCAAGGCCGATGTCAGTTACGACCTTGCCGGCGCGCTCGAGGGCGACGACCTTTGCCGCAGCCACGCCGCATGGGCCGAGGACGTCTTTGCCCGCCGCGCCGACGAGCTTACGGCGGATAGCGCCATCGACATCCTGCACGAGGAAGTCGGCATGGTGTTTGGCCACGTGCTCGACAACGCCGGCGTCTTTAAGTGGGACGAAGCCGGTCGCGCCGCCCAGCAGCGCTTTATCAACTCGCTGTAATGATCCCTTGGGGACGGAGGAAAACGGATCATTTCGTCTTCAAGACAACGGCGCCCGCCGGCAACATCGCCGGCGGGCGCCGTTTTTGGTGCAAGGGCAGCTAATTTGGGACGGGGCTATTTTGACTACTTTGCATCTAGAAGTAGTCAAAATAGCCCCGTCCCAAATTAGCTGCCTCTCATGAGAGTGGAAAATCTCCCACTCTAAGCCCGCTTGCGAGCCCAAAATGGGAGATTATCCACTCTCGTTTTGTTCGGTACGCCGTAACTCTAAAGTTCGGTTACCTCTACGCTGTTGTAGACCTCGTCCCAGCGGTCCATGACCAGGTGGCCGGTCTTGGGATCCATGGCGTTGAGCTTGCCGCAGGTATTGGCGGTCTTGAGCACCGTGACGTCGTCGGCGCCAGCAGCAATGGCATGCGCAAAACCGGCGATGGTCGAGTCACCGGAACCCGTCGCGTTCACAGCCGCAATCGCGGGCGTCTTGGCGCGGAACGCGCGGCCCTCATGGAAGCCCACCGAGCCGGCAGCGCCCATCGAAACGACGACCCAGGGGATACCGGCAAAACGGTCATCGGCGGCAAGCGCCTCGCGCAGGGCATCGACATCATCGGTCGTAAAGGACGTACCCAGCAGGCCGTTAATCTCGGTCAGGTTGGGCTTTACGAGCTCAGGCTTAGCGTCGGACTCCAGCGCGGCCCCCAGCGATGCACCCGAGGTGTCGAGCAGCACCTTGGCGCCCGCCTCTTCGGCGATCTTGACGAGCTCGGCATAGTAGCCGGCATCGACGCCGCGCGGCAGCGAGCCCGAAAGCGTCACAACGTCCGCCTTCGCTGCAAGCTCGGCGAACTTGGCCGTAAAGGCCTCGAGCTCGGCCGGGGCGATCTGCGGGCCGCTCTCCAAAAGCTCGGTCTGATTACCCTCGTGCAGAATATTCAGGCAAATACGCGTCTCGCCGGCAATGGGTACAAAGTCGTTCTTGACGCCGTCGGCATCCATAAGCTCGGCCATATAGGCACCCATGTGACCGCCAAGCAGGCCAGTCGCGAGCACATCGTCGCCCAACTGCAGCAGCACACGGCTCACGTTGAGGCCCTTACCGCCAGCGGTCTTTTCGGGCGTCACACGGTTAACATCGTCGATGACCAGCTTATCGAGCTGATAGCGTGTATCAATCGACGGGTTCATGGTAACAGTCAGAATCATATTGAACTCCTGTTTCCGGGGCACGACACGCGCGACCCCAAACATACGATAGCTCGTTAAAGGATCTCGATCTCAAAGCCGCGGGTGACGGTCTCCCCCGGCTTGGCCACCAGGCAGCCGCGCTTGTGCTCCAGAATATCGTCCTCGTCGGAGCAGGTGGACAGGCCGCCCCACGGTTCCACGGCCACAAAGTCGCCCTCGGGCTTGCTCCACACAATCAGGTACGGCATATCGGGGAACGTCAGGCGCACGCCCTTGTCCTCGGTCTTCTTGGTCAGCGTAACCACGCGGCTCTCGAGCACGTCAAAGATGGTCTCCGCAAAGTCAAAGAGTTCGTGGGTCAGCGGCAGGTCATGGCCAACCATCGGGTTCTTGCTGCGATGCTCAACATCAATCAGGCCCGTCGAGGGAACGGCAGTGCAGAGGTCGGTGGCCTCACGCTGCTCAAAACGAAGCTCGTAGTCGTCATAGGACTCGCCCTCGTCGAGCGGGCACTTAAAGCCGGGGTGACCGCCCACAAAGAACGGCATGTCCTCGGTGCCCTCATTGGTCACCTCGTACGACACGGCAACCTTTTCCGAATCGATCGTGTAACGAGCAACGATCTTAAACGGATACGGGTACTGCTCGAGCAACTCGGCATGGTCGGCAGAGCTTAAGCTCAGCGCAACCATGTTGTCGCTCTGTTCCTCGAGCTTCCACTCCTGCTTGCGCGCAAAGCCGTGGCGGGCGAGCTTTACCTCGCGGCCGCCCATAGTCATTGCGTGGCCGTCACGAAGGCCACCGCAGATCGGGAAGCAAATGGGGGCCTGGCCCGACCAGACTGCCGGATCACCCTGCCACAGGTACTCACGGCCGTTGGCCGCAATAGAAGTGAACGACCCGCCCGCCGTGCTCAGTGCCACGCGGATAGAACCGTTATCAAGAACAAACTCCATAGGAGTCTTCCCTTTCTTACGACAGCACACCAAGTCAATAGGGCTGATAGAAAACCGGCCCGCGCCCCCTCACAGAAACGCGAGCCGTCAATTGAAAAGCTGCAGAATGCCGGGTACCGCCAAGAGCGAAGCACTCAAGTCAAGCCAAGCAAACGTGTTATCGGAGCAGCTCGCCGAACCAGAACGCTTCGCAACAACAGCGGTAACCCCACAGGTACCCCCAACGTCAGCGAGCGGCGATCAGGTGCCCCAGGTCGCCGCGAAAGAGGAGCGACGCGTACTTCATGTACGCGAGCGACGGTTTGAGCGACGAGATGGGGTGCCTGAACGCCGCGCAGCATCGACCCGTTACGCGGTTTGGCAAAACCGCGTAACCCCACTAGTCGTGGTATTCGCCGCGGTCCCACTTCTCCAGGAACTCGTCAAAGAAGTGTGGGTCAGCCTGAGCCTCGGCGTCGGCCTTATTGCAGGCATCGATCTTGGCGATCAGGGCATCGTGCTCGGGGGTCTTCTCGTAAGGCTCCTCCAGGAAGGCAAGCATGATGTCGGCCATCAGGAACTCGCCGGTGATCTTGCCACCAAAGCCCACGATGTTGGCGTTGAGCTCACGACGGGCATACAGGGCAGAGGTCATGTCGCGAACCAGGGCGCAGCGGGCGCCGGGAACCTTGTTGACGGCGTTGGTGATGCCGATGCCGGTGCCGCACAGGGCCACGCCAAAGTCGGCCTTGCCGCTGGCAACAGCCTCGCCCACGGCCTTGCCGTAGATGGGATAGTGCGTACGGGTGTGGCTGTAGGTGCCGCAGTCGAGCACCTTGTAGCCAGCCTGCTCCAGGCGGTCGGCCAGATAGATCTTCTCGTCCGTAACGATATGGTCGCAACCGATTGCGATGGTCTTCTTCATCAGAACGTCCTTTCGTCTGAATTCACAAGTTGAGGTAGAAGTTCGAGTTCTCGGTGGCTCTCGTTAGGCCATCTTGTTGAGCATGTCGACACGGATCTGGTGACGGCCGCCGGCGTACTGTGCACGCAGGAACTCGCGGGCGATCTTCTTGGCGACCTCGGTGCCCACAACGCCCGGGCCCATGGTGACCATGCGCGAGCCGTTGTGCTCGCGGGTCATGTAGGCGGAACGCTCGTCGGAAATGTTAGCGACGACCATGCCCTTGATCTTGACGGCGGCCATATAGGAGCCGACACCGTACTTATCGAATGCGAAGCCCTGGGAATCCTTGTGCTCCAGCAGGTCCTTGGCAACGGCGGTAGCGGAATCGACAAAGTCCGCGGCAGGGGTCTCGGAATAGTCGACGACCTCGTGACCATCGGCGATGAGCATCTCCTTGATGGACTCCTTCATCGACATGCCGTCGGCATCGGAAGCGATTACAACCCTCATGACATCCTCCTTGAGAGATACGCAGGTGCGTTGTTTCTGTTTGGAAGTGTTGAATCTCGTTCAGGTCCGGGCATCTGAATGTGCGATTCTTCACTGTTCATGTTTATTTGAACACATTCGAACAGTAACTGCAACAACTTTTTGTTTATCTTTGTTCTTTTTTGAACAAATACCGTTCACGGATGATTGCTGACCGTTTGGACCGGGCGCGGGCGTAGCGACCATGTGTTCAACAAACAAAAGGGCGGCCGAGAACGTGTCTCGGCCGCCCTTCGGCGGTATTCCCCGGTATATACAGCTGTTTTAGCTACTAGGACTGCCCGCCCTTCTTGGCATGCTTGGACGGAGTGCCCAGAAAGCGGCCCGTCAAATAATTCGTCGGCCCGGAAATATCAATCCCCAGCAGTGTGTGCCCCAGCCACAAAAACGCCGCGAGCACCAGCAATGGGATAACGCACGAGGTCACTATCATCACAATGACGCCTTCGATCAGATCGGTCACCTGCTGCACAATCTCATCGGTCATCTGCTTGGCGCCGCTGGTCACCGTCGTGACGAGACCCGAGGCACCGTCGGCAAGCTGTTCAAGCACGTTCTTGGACTCTGCGGACTCAGTCTTTTTCTTGGTTGCTTTGGAGCTATCGCTATCTGCCGCACTCGCAGCGTCAGTCGCCTTTTGCTCGGCCGCCTCGATGCTCACTCGATACGTTTCATCGACCTTCTGCGACACCCATACGCTCGCGGGCACCAACACCATGCTAATGATGGCGACCACCAGCACACGCGTTGCCACGCGACGAATGACCGTGCTCGTGCTCCAGCGTCCGTGAATGCCAAGCGACGCTGCAAAGAGCACCAGCGCAAACGGGATCAGGATGCCCAGGCCAACCGACCACAAAATCGTGAGTAAATATTTCTCTAGGTATAGCACGGCAAGCACGATACCAAGATTACCCGAAAGCTGTGCGAGCTGCTCGGCAACCGGCGTTCCCGTATCACCCGGCAGCGCGGTAATGCCCGCAGATAGGGCGACGCACGAGGTCGTGAGCGCCAATACATTGCCCTTCTTTTGATCGATGACCTCGATGGTAGAGTCCCAAGTCTTGGTATCGGCAAAATGCGGACGAGCCACAAACCCCGACAGCAGCGCCAGTACCATGAGCGCAACGATGAGGCCAATCTGCAGTTTTTTGTTTGCGCACACGACATCGGATAGGCTGGGCTGCAGCTCGGTCACCGTTGTTTGCTCGGTTATCTGGACAGGACGCCCATGAGTCATCTCGCTCGCGTCTCTCTTTTGAATCGATCCGTTGTCCGGCATTTGGATACCTCCTCATTCCGGCCTGTATTGCGGATGGAAGTATACCCACCCAGCGAAAAACCGAACGGCAAGAGGCGCAACAGACTGCTGCATGACCTGCCCGCCACGAAATGGGCCATCTACTACGTTTAACTGCCCATCCCCGACCATGCCCCGTGGCGTAAAAACAAAACCACAGGTAGAACGCCTGCAGTTTTTCATGAAACGCAGGTGTGTTCGGGGGCACCGGGTTAAACGTAGTAGATGGTCCAGTTTCGTGGCGAGTACTGCTAACTGATCCTCCGGGGACAGGAAAAGCGGGTCATTTTGGTCTATCGACCCCTTTTTCGCCGCAACCGAGATAGATGGGATACAGAAAAGCCCTGCCGCGGATAGCGGCAGGGCTTTTGGAAGGGGACTTGGTTGTGCGGGCTCGTTAGGCGAGCTTGGCCTCGAGCTCGGCAATGCGCTTGTAGGCATCGATGGTAAAGCGGGCCTGCTTCTCCAGGATCATAGTGGTCATGAGAGTGTCCTGAGCGTGAGCCATGATGAAGGTCATCTCCATCTCGCCGCCGCCGGCCTCCTGCGAAAGCAGCTTGGTCTGCGTGTCGTGGGCGCCGATAAGCGCATCGCTGGCATCCTTGTGCAGCTGTTCGGCCTTCTCAAAATCACCCTCGCGAGCAGCATCGAGCGCTGCAAGCAGATCAGTCTGGGCGTCACCCGCGTATGCGACAATCTCGAATCCAACCATCGAGATTTCTTCTTTGGTTGCCATATTGCGTTCCTTTCACATATGAACCAACGGAGAGCACCGCGTCCGGGCATACGCGCTGCGTTGTGTATGACAGAAACAATAACATTCAAACAAAAAAGAACAGCGCAAAACGTAATTTCAAGCTATGAACGGTCAATTTTTGCCCGTGAACGGTTTCCAAACCATTTCGAACAATATCAAACATGATTAACGGAAACCCAAACAGGACCGCGCCCTAACGCAAATCGTGCACCGTATCGCCCTCTACGAGCACGCCGGGGATCAGCATGTGCTCCACGCCAGACGCAACTCCCTCGGCGCCGGCGATCTTGTCGACTGCCCACATGCCGACACGCTTGTTGTCAAAGCGCACGGTGGTCAGGCGACGATCGGGCACGATGTCGCCCAGACTATCATCAACCCCCACCACGCTCACGTCCTCGGGCACACGCCTTCCGCGCGACTCGAGTCCGCGAATGCAGCCGTAGGCCATGGCGTCATTGGAGGCATAGATGGCAGTACAGGTCGGATCGTCCGCCAGAGCCTGGCCTGCGGCATATCCACTCCGCGCCGTCCAGTCGCCACGGATGAGTCGCGGCAGCTCAATACCATGCGCGCGCAATGTCTCGCGCCAGCCCTCCTCGCGCTGCATGCCCGAAAGCGAGCGTTCGGGACACGAGATAAAGTGCACGGTCTTGTGCCCCTGCCCCAGCAAGTACTCGACAACCTGGCGCGAGCAATCGAACTGATCGTTATCGACCGTCGAGCACAGCGGGTGCTCCAGCATGGTAACGAGCACCGTCTGCATACCAGGCAGCGGCTCAAAGGTGCCAAAGTCCGCCGGCATGCGATTCATGATTACGACCATGCCATCCACCGGCAGTGCGCTCATGCGCGACGATGCGCTCTCGAGGGTATACGGATGTCCATCTACTTTAGTGAGGGTAATGGCGTAGCCGTGCTTATCGGCGGCGGCGGCAAAGCCCTCCATACGGTCGAGGTTGCCGGTACCGGTAATGTTGAACATGGCGACGCCGACGGTCTTAAACTTGCCGCGGCGCAGCGATCGACCGGCAAAATTGGGGCGATACCCCAGCTCGCGCATGGCGGCACGCACGCGCTCCTTGGTCTCGGGGCGCACGCTGGGTGAATCGTGGACGGTGCGCGAGACCGTCTGTTCTGAGACGCCCGCGAGGAGCGCCACATCCTTAACGGAAACCGATTTTTTAACAGCGGCCATAGGTCGATCTTTCTATGTCAACGATGCCATTGGTGGCACCCTACGCAGTCAAATGAAACGTCTTCAAGTATATCTAACGCCTCCCCCACCATACGCTCACCACCCAAAACCTACCGTTCACCGACATTTTTGCTTCCCCGAACGGCTTTTATCGCCCAAATGTTAACGTTGCCATTGTGCAAACACAGAGCCACCGGGCGGCTCAAACGTTTACGCGCAAGAAATCGACGGTCCGCAGGCACAGGGGCCATCGGTTCGTGTCTTATTTTGTGTCACAAAATGGCAACGTCAACATTTTGGCAACCAAACGTCAAAAGCTACCATCGTTGCTAACCCACCGACTCTTAGGAGCTTTGCATGGAGCAACTCATCGCCACCATCGAAAAGGGCCAGCCCTTTTTCAACGCGATCGCCCGCAACAAGTACCTCAAGGCGATCCGCGACGGTTTTATCTCCGTCATCCCCATCATCATCTTCTCGTCCATCTTCTGCCTGGTAGCCTCGGTCCCCAACATCTGGGGTTTCTACTGGCCCGATGACATCAACAACGCCCTGTGGAAGTGCTACAACTACTCCATGGGCATCCTGGCCATCGCCTGCGCCGCTACCACGGCCAAACATTTCGCCGACGCCCAGAACCGCGATCTGCCCAAGAATAACCAGATCAACTTTATCTCGTGCATGTGCGCGGCCATCATCGGCTTCTTGCTCCTTTCGAGCGACACCATCGCCACGGATGCCGCCAGTGGCTTCAACACCACCTACCTTGGTTCCAAGGGCCTACTGACCGCCTTCATCGCTGCGTTTGTGACCGGCATCATCTACAAGTTCTTTATCAAGCGCAACATCACCGTCAAGATGCCCGAGCAGGTTCCGCCCAACATCTCGCAGACCTTTAAGGACATCATCCCCTTCTCCGTCTGCATCACCGTCTTTTGGGTCTTTGACATCGTCTTCCGCGCTGCCTTTGGCTTCTGCTTTGCCCAGGGCGTCATCCAGGTGTTCCAGCCCCTGTTCACCGCTGCCGACGGCTACATCGGCCTTGCTGTGATTTACGGCGCCATGAGCCTGTTCTGGTTCGTGGGCGTCCACGGCCCCTCGATCGTCGAGCCCGCCATCGCCGCCGCCCTCGTTTCCAACATGACCGACAACCTGGCTGCGTTCCAGGCCGGCCAGCACGCTTCCGCTGTCCTGACCCAGGGTGCCCAGTACTTCGTCGTCTGCATGGGCGGCACCGGCGCCACGCTCGTCCTGGTCTTTATGTTCTGCTTCCTGGCCAAGTCCCAGGAGATGCGCGCTGTCGGTAAGGCCGCCATCGTCCCCGTGTGCTTTGCCGTCAACGAGCCGCTGCTGTTCGCCGCGCCTATCGTGCTCAACCCCGTCTTCTTTGTCCCGTTTGTCTTTGCCCCGATCGCCAACATCTGGATCCTCAAGATCTTTATCGACTTCTTGGGCATGAACGGCTTTATGTACACCCTGCCTTGGACCGTCCCCGGCCCCATCGGCACCATCATGGGCCTGGGCTTCCAGCCGCTCGCCTTTGTGATGCTCGCCCTTATCCTGGTCGTCGACTTCGTTCTGTACTATCCGTTCTTCCGTGCCTATGACGCCCAGAAGTGCGCCGAGGAGGCCGAGATTTCCCAGGAGGAGCTCGCCGCCAAGAACGCCGAGAAGGCCGCCAAGCTCAACGATGCCTTCCAGGGCAAGGCCGACGCCAAGAGCGTTGCCGCCGGCGCTGCTGCCGAGGCCGTGGAAGCCGGCGCTCCCGCCGCTTCCGCAGCACCCGCTGCCGAGGCAACGGCCACCAGCGACCTCAACGGCAAACGCGTGCTCGTGCTCTGCCAGGGTGGCGGTACCTCGGGCCTGCTCGCCAACGCGCTGGCCAAGGCCGCCAAGGAGCGCGGCATCAATCTTGAAACCGCTGCCGAGGCCTATGGCAACCACGTGGACATGCTCCCCGACTTCGATCTGGTCGTCCTGGCCCCGCAAGCCGCAAGCTACCTGGCCGACCTGCAGAAGGACTGCGAGCGCGTGGGCAACAAGTGCGTCGCCTGCCGCGGTAAGCAGTACATTGAGCTTTCCCAGAACGGCGATAAGTCTCTCGCCTTCGTAAGCGAGCAACTCTCGAAGTAAGTAACGCACAGGGCCAGCCGACCATCCAAGACCGGCTGGCCCTTCGCTTTAGACGATTGGATCATCATGTCCGTTAACCCTGCTAGCGTCACCAACCCGCCTGCGCAGTTTCCCGAGGACTTTGTCTTTGGCGGCGCCACTGCTGCCTACCAGGTAGAGGGCGAGACCCGCACCCACGGTAAAGGCAAGGTTGCCTGGGACGACTTCCTGGAGGCCCAGGGGCGCTTTTCCCCCGATCCCGCTTCGGACTTCTACAACCAGTACCCCGTCGATCTGGAGCTGTGCGAGGAGTTCGGCATCAACGGCATTCGCCTCTCCATTGCCTGGAGCCGTATCTTCCCCAACGGCACCGGCGAGATCAACCCCGAGGGCGTGCAGTTCTACCACGATCTCTTCGCCGAGTGCCACAAGCACCACGTTGAGCCGTTTGTCACGCTGCATCACTTCGACACGCCGCTTGCCCTCTTTGAGAAGGGCGACTTCCTCAACCGCGAGACCATCGATGCCTTTGTGGACTTTGCCACCTTCTGCTTTAAGGAGTACGCCGACCAGGTGACCTACTGGTTCACCTTTAACGAGATCTGGGCCGATGCCTCCAACACCTACATCGAGGGCACCTTCCCCGGCGGCGTCAAGGCGCATCTGGCCGAGGCTTTCCAGTGCGAGCACAACATGATGCTCGCCCACGCCAAGGCCGTACTGGCCTTCCACAACGGCGGTTTTAAGGGCAAAATCGGCGTCATTCAGTCGTTGGAGTTTAAGTATCCGCTCAACGAGAACGACCCCGCCGACATCAAAGCCGCCAACAACGAGCACGTGTTGCAGAACCAGTTCTTGCTCGACGCCACCTTCCGCGGCGACTACGCGCCCGACACCCTCGAGTGCGCCAACCGTCTGGCTGCCGTCTCGGGCGGCACCATCGAGATCCTGGACGAGGACCTCGAGATTATGCGCGAGGCCGCGCTCTACAACGACTACCTGGGCGTCAACAACTACCAGTGCCGCTTCTTGAAGGCTTACGACGGCGAGAACGACCTGCACCACAACGGTACGGGCGAGAAGGGCACCGGCCGCTGGCGCGTTAAGGGTATTGGCGAGCACGTGAACAAGCCTGGCATCCCCACCACCGACTGGGACTGGATCATCTATCCCGAGGGCCTGTTCGATCTGCTCGTCTACATTAAGCAGCGCTACCCCAACTACAAGCAGATCTTCATTACAGAAAACGGCATGGGCTACAAGGATCCCTACAAGGACGGTTTTGTGGACGACCAGCCGCGCATCGACTACATCGAGCAGCACTTGCGCTGGCTGCTCAAGGCCATGGAGGTGGGCGTCAACGTGGGCGGCTACTTCCTGTGGAGTCTGCAGGATCAGTTCTCCTGGACCAATGGTTACAACAAGCGCTATGGCTTCTTCTACGTTGACTTTGAAACCCAGAAGCGCACGCCCAAGGCAAGCGCCTACTGGTACAAGCACGTGGCGCAGACCCGTCGTCTGGACTAGCGGCTGGCGACCAGCGGAATTGCCCCGCTCACATAACCTGTCCCCATTTCTCAGCCGGGGGTGGCACGTCACACGGCGCGCCGCCCCCGGCCTTTTGTTTTTGTTCGGCTGGGGGGCCGTTTGTCTCGATCTGTAACATCTAGCCGAGTTTTTGGTCCCTAGCTGTTACAAATCAAGACAAACCGGGAAGACGGGGCCGTTTGTCTAAATCTGTAACACTAAAACCGGTTTTGGACGTCTGGTTGTTACAGATCGAGACAAACGCACAGGACAATCCTCTCAATCTCGATCTGTAACATCTAGCCGAGTATTTCGGTCCTACCTGTTACAGATTGAGATGAACGAGCTGAGCACGTCTACGCCCGCAGGTCTTTCACGCTGGAACGCTCGATCAGCACGCCCGACACAAGCGTGCGGCTTCTGGAGCTCGGAGCCTCAAGGCCTGCGACGACCTCGTTAAGTGCACGGATGCCCAGCTCGCGGTGACGAAACTTCACCGACGTCAGAATCGAGTTGGGAATCGTCTTGTAGAGCTCATCGTCGAAGCCGATCACGGACACGTCGTCGGGCACACTGAGCCCTTTGTCACGTAGAGCCATCATCACGCCGTTTGCCATGCAGTCGTTAGCAGCGAGGACCGCCGTGCAATCGGGTTTATCGGCAAGCACAAGGCCCGCGGCATAGCCACTATCCGCATTCCAATCACCTTGCAGAGGCTCGGGCGGCTCAATGCCACGCGTCTCGAGTGCTGCACGCCAACCTTTCATACGGCACTGGCTCGACAGCGACTCTTTTTTACCAGAAACGAAATACACGTTCTTGTGCCCGCGATTTAAGAAGTACTCGCACGCCATGCGCGCACCGTCCTCTTGATCGTCACTAACGGTAGAGCAGGTAGGATGTTCCATCGGCGTGATAATCACCGTCTTGAGGTCTTTCGGCGCCTCAAAGGTATCAAAGTCATCGACCATTTGACGCAGGTTGAAGATCATGCCGTCGACGGGAAGCTGCGACATCCTGCGCGCCGCTTCGGCAAGGGTCATCTTCTCCCCCGCCCGCTTTTTGATCATCGTGAGCGCAAAGCCTCGCTCTTCGGCGGCATCGGCGATTCCGTCAATCATGTCCACGGCGCCGCCCGACAAGTGGAACAGCACGACGCCGATGCACCCGTAACGGCCCAACTTGAGTGAACGCGCGGCAAAGTTGGTTCGAAACCCGAGCACCTCCATTGCGGAATGGACCTTATCGCGCGTCGACTCGCGCACGCTATCGGGCTCGTTGATCACGCGCGACACCGTCTTGAGAGAAACACCCGCGGCAATCGCCACATCGTTCATCGAGACGTTTTTCTTGTCCATCGTTGCCACTGCTTCTCCACTCGGTTCTCTATCGCTTGTTTTTTGCGTTCTAGCATACACTACCTGCCCGACTGACAAATCAGCCGTTTATCGGACAATATCGACCGTTCACCCGTAAATCCTTGTTGCTCTTCCAAAAATGTCTTACGTTGTCATTAACGAAATGACAACGTTGTCATTTCGCAATGCCTTCCTTAAGCGGGAAGGTTTCCGGGCAGTCCTGACCATCCATCGACGACCAGTTCCATCCACATGCATCGCGCATCAAGTAACAAAGGAGCTTTATGGACGCCATCGTAAAGATGCTCGAAAAGCATCAGCCGTTCTTTGAGAAGATCTCGAGGAACATCTACCTCCAGGCCATTAAGGACGGATTCCTTGGGTGCATGCCCATCGTCCTCACCTCTTCGATCTTTTTGCTAATCGCCACGCTTCCCGGCGTGGTCGGCATCACGTTGCCCCAACCGCTCATCGACTGGTGCAACAAGCTGTACAACTTCACCATGGGCGTCATGGGCATCATGGTTGCCGGCACCACCGCCAAGAACTTCACGGCCTCCATGAACCGACGCATGCCCGCCGGCAAGGTGCTCAACGACGGCTCCACCATGGTGGCCGCCCAGTGCAGCATGCTGCTGCTCGCCGTTACGCAGTTCACCACCAAGCTCGACGGCTCCGAACTTTCGGTCTTCGACTGCACCAGCATGGGCACGCGCGGTCTGTTCTCGGCCTATATCGCCGCGTTCATTACCGTGTGGGTCTATAAATTCTGCGTCTCGCGCGATTTGACCATTAAGCTGCCCAAGGAAGTCCCGGGCGCCATCGCTCAGAACTTCCGCGACATCATCCCCTTTGGCGGCGCCGTCATCATCTGCGGCATCATCGATGTCGTCGTGCGCAACCTCATGGGCGTTCCGTTCTCCGAGCTGCTTATCAAACTGCTCTCCCCGCTCTTTACCGCCGCAGAAACCTATCCTGGCCTTATCCTTATCCAGGCAGCCACCGCGTTCTTCTGGTTCATCGGTGTCCACGGTCCTTCGATTGTCCAGCCGGGCATCGACCCCATCCGTCTTGCCAACCAGGCCGAGAACCTGCAGGTTCTGCTGGCCGGTGGTCACCCCGCCCACTCCCTCACCTTTAACATGTCGCTCGTGGGTGAGTTCGGAGGCACCGGCGCCACGTTCATCGTGCCGCTTCTGCTGATTCTCTTTATGAAGTCCAAGCAGCTCAAAGCCGTCGGTAAGGCCTCGATCGTACCGGTCGCCTTTGCTGTCAACGAGCCGCTGCTCTTTGGCGCGCCCATGATCCTCAACCCCTACATGCTCATCCCCTTTGTTGCTGCCGGCTGCGTCAACGTAAGTGTTGCCAAGTTCTTTATCGATAACGTGGGCATGAACGGCTTCTCCTTCGTGGTGCCTTGGGCTACCCCTGCCCCCATCGGCATTTTCATCACCACGAACTTCCAGCTTATCGCCCTGGTATTTGTCGCGATCATCATCTTGCTGGACGCCATCATCTACCTGCCGTTCTTGAAGGCATACGACAAGCTGCTCTGCGACCAGGAGGCCGAGCGCGCCGCCGAGCTGGGTCTCGAGTCCGATGGTGCTGCCACCATCGCCGCCAGCACCTCTGAGCCCGCCGTCGAGCCGACCGCCGCTGCCGCCGACAGCAAGCCTGTCGCCGATCAGCCCGAGCCCGCCGCCGACGCATCCGCCAAGAAGGATGTCGATGGCCTGAAGGTCCTCGTCCTGTGCGCCGGCGCTGGCACCTCTGCCATGCTTGCCAACGCCATCAAGGAAGGTGCCGCGCAGACCGGAGAGAACATCGCTTCCTCCGCGGGCGCCTATGGTCAGCACACTGCCATCATGGATCAGTACGACGTTATCGTGCTTGCCCCGCAGGTTCGTAGCTACTACAACGACATGAAGGCCGACACCGATCGCCTGGGCATTAAGCTGCTCGCCCCGCGCGGTAAGGAATATATCGACCTTACTCGCGACCCCGCTGGCGCCATCAAGTGGCTCCGCGAGAACCTCGACTAGTTCCTCCCTCTGTTGGTGCCCGGATCCCCAGTTCGGGCACCTCTCCCTATTCGTACCCCACAGAAAGGATGCCTCATGACCAACCCCATGCAGTTCCCCGACGGCTTTGTGTTTGGCGGCGCCACCGCTGCTTACCAGGTTGAGGGCGAGACCCGTACGCACGGCAAGGGCAAAGTGCCCTGGGACGATTTCCTGGCTGCTCAGGGTCGCTTCTCCCCCGATCCTGCAAGCGACTTCTACAACAAGTACCCGGTCGATATCGACCTGTGCCAGCGCTTCGGCATCAACGGTATCCGCGTCTCCATCGCTTGGAGCCGCATCTTCCCCAACGGTACTGGCGAGATTAACCCCGAGGGTGTTGCCTTCTATCACGAGCTCTTTGCCACCTGCAACAAAGCTGGCGTTATCCCCTATGTCACGCTCGATCACTTCGATACGCCCGAGGCCTTTTACCAGAACGGCGGCGAGGGTTTCCTGACGCGCACGACGATCGACGCCTTTGTCGGGTACGCCAAGTTCTGCTTTGCCGAGTTCACCGAGGTCAAGCACTGGTTCACGTTTAACGAGATTCCCGCAACCGCCGAGGGCAGCTTTATCGTCGGCAACTGGCCGCACGGCGAGAAGTACCGCCTGGACAAGGCCTTCCAGCTCATGCACAACATGATGGTGGCCCACGCCAAGGCTGTCGTCGCCTTCCATGAGGGCGGCTTTGAGGGCGAGATCGGCATTGTCCAGAACCTGGAGCCCAAGTATCCCCTCGATCCCAACAGCGCTGCCGACTGCGAGGCCGCCCGCATGGCCGACGTCATCAACAACCGCTGGGTGCTCGACGCCACCTTCCGCGGCCACTATGCAGCCGACACCATGGAAGCCGCAACCAAGCTGGCCCATATCGCCGGCGGCGAGCTCGACGTCCGCGACGAGGACATCGCCGCGCTGACCGCGGCGCTCCCCTACAACGATTGCCTGGGCGTCAACACCTACAAGTGCCAGTTCCTGCGTGCCGCCGAGGGCGAAAACGACATCAACCACAATGGCACCGGCGACAAGGGCTCCTCGCGCTGGTTCCTCAAGGGCGTGGGCGAGTCGTGCGTGCGCGAAGGCGTACCCACCACCGATTGGGACTGGATTATCTATCCCGAGGGCCTCTACGATCTGCTGCTGCGCATTAAGAACGATTACCCCAACTACAAGAAGATCTACATCACCGAGAACGGCATGGGCTATAAGGACGACTTCGAGGACGGCTTTATCGACGACGCCCCTCGCATCGACTACATGCGTCAGCATCTCGCATGGATCCTCAAGGCAATCGACGGCGGCGTGAACGTCGACGGTTACTTTGTGTGGTCGCTGCAGGACCAGTTCTCCTGGACCAACGGCTACAACAAGCGTTACGGCCTGTTCTACATCGACTTTGAGACCCAGAAGCGCTATCCCAAGGCGAGCGCGTACTGGTACAAGAACGTCGCGGAGACCGGCCTGCTCATGGCCTAGTTTCAGTCACATACCCTGTCGGCCGCATGTGAATCCCCCACGGGCTCGCATGCGGCCTTTTTGTTTTCGCGCGGGTCGGCAGCCGTTTGTCTAAATCTGTAACATCAAGTCGAGTTTTTTGCCTCTACCTGTTACAAATCAAGACAAACGGGAATCACTCTGCCGAAACGTCTCAATCTGTAACAGATATCTGCTCAAATCGAGTCTAGGTGTTACAGATTGAGTTTTTGATTTGGGAGGTTGAGGATGGGGGATCGCGTGCCGAAAGCATGGTCCCCGGATAAAAAAGCTCGCCGGCCAGGCCGAAGACATGGCCCACATCAAGGCAGACCTTTGCCCCTGCTCGCCCGAGCAAAAAGTCATGCCCCTCGATGCGCTCTGCCAGTCCGGCACCGAGACCCCGCAATGGCGGTGGGATGTGCTGGTCGGAGAGGGCGACCCGCTCTACTGCAAGTCCCGAGAGATCTAAGTATCCGCTGCAAGGTATAAGAACGAATTGGAGCCCTGGTACATACCGGGGCTCCTCGTGGTAGTGGCTGTCTAATGAATCTGGTGGCTAGGCCTCTTCGCCGCCACTGGATTCAGTTACCGTTTCCTCCTCACTATGTTGCGTCTCTCTCGTAGCCTCATCAACTTCTGTTGACGAATGTGCCTCTTCGTATACTTCGATGTTCGCCTTGAGAATGGTTGCACTCTGTTCAGCAAGAGCGATCTTCCTCTGGTGCTTGTCGTAGGCATACAGTCCGATTCCACCTGCGACTAGCGTGGCTACAGAACCGATTACTCCACCCTGGATTCTTCCAACGGAAATCCCGCCCGCTCTGATATTGCTGATCAGCGCCTGAGGCCCACCGAGCTCTTTCGCCAGATGCGACAATTGCGCATAGTCCCAAGTCGTCATTGCCTTTTCCTCACTTTCTTTCACTTCAGCACCGCTTCCACTGGGGTGCTCACTTTCGACAGTGCTATCATGCCATCGGTAAATAAGACGGTATATGTCCTATAATTGTCTTATCTGTTGTTAATGAGGAATGATTAAGACAATGTACGTCCGCAAAGATCGCCCTAAGGACATTTTTCCAAAGAGACTCAGCGGTTTGATGGAAAGCTATGAAATAGAAAAGGGGCGCAGAGGCATTAGCAATATCGGCCTTGCGCGTCTGCTCTATCAAAAGCGTAACGGTGCCGATGATGCCTCGCTAGCCGATGACCGCTATGCAGTGGAAAGGGAGAACGGCCGCAAGGCGATTGCGAGAAAGATCAGCCGATTTCGAAAAGGAGATCAGTTTCCTCAATGGGATGACCTCGTAGATCTGGCTGACATATTCGGAAAGCCAGTAGGTTTTCTCATCGGGGAGACCGATTGTGATACGTACGAGCTCCAAGATATTGCTGACTTCCTTGGTCTCAGCGGCGAGGCTGTTCTGTCCATCGAGCGTATGACGAGAAAAGTTAGTGCGGAGTGGCTTCCGGAACAGTCTGGCGGCAACGGCAGAGACCATGAGGAATGGGAAAAATACCTCGTGAATGATATGGTCGCGAAGGCGAATGCCGAGCCAGAAGCTTGCAGGGCAGTGCTCAATCGAATGCTGACCGCAGCAGCGTTTAAAGACCTTGTGCTCTGCCTGTCTGAGGTCGGCGATGCCCAATACAATCTGCTTATGGAACGCATTGCAAGTGCGGAAATAGAACTGAGAGACGCAGACGTACTCAGTGACAACCACCCAGACTCCATCATGGGGCAAATGGCGGCAAAATCCCGATTCAGGGATGCTGCAACACGCCTGCAGGAAGCGGAAAATGCGGTGAGGTCCAGCAGGTATGCAGCTTATGAATGCCATGTCCGCATCGTTGATGAAATGTTCTCGGATATTACCCAGACTGACGCAAATACCGTAGCCAAAGAGCATGTCAAGCAGAGACAGTCAGGTAACCAGGCGTAGCCGTCGTATCGATACGGAAGTGGGTATAAACCGTCCTGCTGCTTGCATACGTGGTTCCGTTGCCGCCCGTCAGCTTGTAGCAGTTATAGAAGCACTGCGAGTCCGAAACCCCGCTCGAAGGCAGCGCCCAGGTGGCGTCGGCGTAGATCGTCACCAGCGACGAGCACCCCGAGAAGCAGTAGGTCAGGTCGGTGAGCGCAGACGGGTCGAAGCCTCGGAAGTCCAGCTCGGCGGGCGACGAGCGCGAAGCGAACGCGAACCGCACGACTTGACACCTGCGAGGTTGCCCAAACCGGAGACCACCTCCAGCGCCGTGCATGAGTAGAAGAGGTGGGTCAGGTTCATGGTTGCGAACGTCGCCATGTCTGCCGCGAAGGCGATGCGCTCATCGGCCGCCTGGCCTTCACCTGCTGGATTTCGCCGCGCAGGGCGTCCGCCACCTCGGCGCTCTTGGCAGCCTCGGCCACTTGCCCCTCAAGCTCCTTGATGCGAGCCTCCTGCTTGGCGAGAAGCGCCTGGTAGCCCCTCTCCGAGTCCACTGCCTGCGGCTCTTCCGCCTGCGCGACCCCTTCTTGGCCGCCCGCCTGCGCTGCGACCTCTTCCTCGTCGTCGATGCTATGGTCGTCTCCGTCCATGTCGGCCTGCCTTTCGATTGACATAGGCCAGCACAAACGAACCGTCCCTTAACCATGCAAATAGGCTAAAGGTCGGTCACAAAGTGAGGTCATCCAGTCCGTTCGGCAGTTTGTGACCATTAGCAAGAATTAGAGGCAACGCAACGAGCGAACGCTCGATAATGGTCTAGAATATTGGATTTGACATTTGGGAGGCAAGATGGAGACTGTGAACCTTATCCTTGGAATTATCGCGTCTATCGCATCCATCGCCGCCGCCGTCATCTCGCTCCAAAACAAGCAAGAGATCAAGTCAATCAAAAAGAGTCTAAGCGACAACTCGCAGACCGCTACAGGTAAAGTTGCCACAAACGTCGTAGGCAGCAACAACTCGGCGAACATCCATGCTTCGCGATAAGCCAACGCAGACAAGCCAGAGCGCAATTGGAAAGGTCGCCACGAACATAACCGGCGACTCCAATAGCTATGACTCACATGACATAAACATCTACCAGCCCGTCTCGTCTGGCCCGCACCGGCCGCTTACAAAGACGCTCATGTATAAACTCCTGCAAATCATGATTTCGTCGACTGAGCCAACGGGCGAAGATTTCCCCCTTACGCCTCCGCCTCCTATAGAGAAGAAGCTGATTTACAACCACGCACCGCGTTACCTAAACATCATCAACGAGTATTCTGAGAACTACGCTCGTCTCGACAGCGTGATCAAGGAATTCCCCGACAGCGAAGCCATCATCCAAAGGCTGAACAAGATGTTTGTCAATGTGGCAGACGTTCGCGATGACGGCAAGCTGTGCGTAGGAAACGGCGATGCACAGCTCAAGCTCATCGAGAACGAGATCTATAACATGATTGTGAATGACGCAGGCTTTCAGGCTGACGAGGTCCCCGAAGAAATCATCAACCAGTTCTGCGTTGCGTTGATTGCCGTTGCCGTGGCAAAATGCAGAGTCCTTCTGAGGCCAGGTGATGACGATGCTGCTGCTTGATCGCAATAATGAGCCGACGAGCACGGTCTATTACATCGCTGCCGCCTTGGATGGCTACATCGACCAGAACCCAGGCTTGGACGCCGGTCAACTCTATGAGGTAACGGCGAACACTCTGGTCAAGAAAGAAGTGAGCTACGACTTCTTTGTCATGGCTTTGGACTTTCTCTTCCTCCTCGGACGCGTGTCAATAGACGAGAAGGGAGGGCTACATGTTCATCAAGTCGCTTAGAATTCGCAAGACAACAACTGACGAAATAGTTCGCGAGGTCTTATTCCACAAGGGTGCCAACCTCATCGTCGATACCGAGGACTCCGAATCGCACAATCGCGTTGGAAAAACAACCTTCCTCAAGCTCATTGATATCGCAATGGGCGCCAAGGACAGGAAGCTCATTTACACAGACGCCGACACGGGCACGGTGACCGAGGAGCTACGCGATTTCATCGTCACAAACAAGATCGCCGTCGACATGACACTGACATCGGATTTTCCCGATGGCGATGACGTGATTCTCACAATCGACCTCTTCCCGAATGGAAGGTACTACATAGACGGCGAAAAGATGGGGCAGAAAGCTTACCAGCAACGACTCAATGTCTTGCTTTTCGGGAACGAAGCGAATGTGCCCACGTTTCGCCAATTGATCAATTCATTTGTCCGCGTGTCCGTAGGCGGGGATGATAATTCCTTCCTCAAAACCGTTCCCAGCGGCAGCACATCCATCTACCGGAGTGTCTACAACGCTCTGTTCGGCATCTCAGATCCGGCGCTCGACAAAAAGCGTGACGACCTCAACAAGGACTTGAACAAGACGCGTGAGTCCATCAAACGCTATAAGAAAGTCCAGAACGTCGATACGGTCAGCGAGCAGCAGCAGATACTTGCAGGGCTCGAAGCCGAGCATGAAGAAGTCCAGTGCAAGCTCAACAGCATCATCGACGCCGATGTCTACAGGGCCAACCGCGATGAAATCGCGGCTACACGCACCCGATACGCATCTCTGACACTGCAACTCTCAGACATAGACTACAGGCTGCAACGAAATGAAGAGGCCCTGCAGACTGCTATGCAAGAGCGCGGTAGACAAGCCGACGTTAATTTGAGCAGACGGTTTTTCGAGGAAGTCTGTTCGATGATCCCGATGGTGAATGCAACTTTCGAAGAGATGGTCGCATTCAACAACCAGCTCTGCGACAACAAGATTGCCTATTTCGCGAGTGTGGCAGAAAAACTGAAGGCCGAGCGTGCATCTGTGCAACGTGAAATCAGCCACCTGTCATCGCAGAACAGCCAATTCATGTCATTGGTGGAGCAAGACCTCATCGATGAGTACGAGTCGCTTCAGGCACGCCTAGTTGAGCTTTCGAGCAGTATCGGCAAATGCCGAGAAGTAATAGATACGCTCAACAGCTTTGAGGTAGAACAGACCAGCATTGAGGGAAAAATCGCATCGCTTGGCTCGTCTGATGATGGCGACGAGCCGCAATCCAACGATTTTGCTGCAATGATGCTTGCGTTTAACGCATTCTTCACTCCGCTTGCCAGGGAGTTCAACAACGAATCGCCGCTGCTCGTTTACTATGAAGAGTCGAACAAGTTCCCCGTTGCAATACGTGATACCGCTGGCTCCAGCACGGGCACACGCAAGTCACTCATCGCCGCATTTGATTTAGCGTATCAGCAGTTTGCAGAATCAAAGGGCATCAAGACTCCGCGCTTCATAGTGCATGACGTCCTTGAAAACATCGAGGGTAAGGTGTTGCGTGACATAATCGCACGCGCCAGCACAATCAACTGCCAGTACATAGTCGCAGTCCTTAAGGAGAAGCTCGATTCGTCGCTGATACCAGCCGAGGAGCAGGGTAAACTGCAAATCCTGCAGCTTTCGATTGACGATATGCTTTTCACGCGTGGCAAAGGTGTTGCGTCGTAGGAGTGACCTGTACTCTCCTACTCCCGTACCCCCACCGAGAACTCCCCGCCGAAGTTGTTCACCTCGAACCGCTCGTCAGCCACAAGTCCCTCCTTGCTCACACGGCACGCGAACGGAAACAACTCGGCCACGTCCTGCAGTTCCAGGAACGTCCGGTAACTCGACCGGTTTACCAGCATGTCGGCAAAGACCAAAAACCGCGTAAGCTCGTCATTCAGTTCGATGGGCTCTGCAATCACGTAGTGCCCCCGCCTCACGCGCCGGACAACGCCGAACTGATTGAGCGATGCCACAATCTTTTCGGAGCCCTTCAGGATGGTCATGCGCTTGCGCGCCGCCTCAACGCTCTTATTGTCCCGGCCTAGTCAAGTACCCGTTGCCTCTCCTCGACCATCTCGCAGAAGCCTCCCACATCCATGAGCCATTCTTGCTGTGAAGGCGTGTAGGTGGGGAAAAGCTGGGAGGGGATGACGAGCTGGAGCTTGCTGTCACGCATGGCGTTCGTGTAGTCCACGCTCACGGCGGGCTCCAGCGTGATAAGGTGCTTACGCTCGATGCGGTTCGCCTCCTCGAGCACCTGCCTCCAGCGCTCCTTGATGGTCGTCTTCGCACCGAGCATCGTAAGGCTCGAGGAGGGGAACCCCTCATCCCGGTAGCACTCGATTGACGGAAAAATGAAGTCCGGCTTCGACTTTCCCTCGGTGTAGGGCTGTGCGGAGTATCGGATTCCCCTACCCTTGAACAGGAACTCAAGCTGGTGCTCGAACGCTGTGCCCGCGCGGGACTTCCTGCGCTGGAAGGTCGACATGGTGGTCTTCAGAATGCCGTCGACGTCGAACTGGCCGTTCAAATAGGGCGCAAGGTCTCTCTCAAGCAGATGGCGCTCAAACACCTTGAACAGCAATTCCTCGCGCTCGTAGCACGCGAGCAGGCTTCGATCGGGGTCATCCGCCCAGTCGAGACCTTCAAGGGTTGAGATGGAGTACTCCGTAAAGTCGATGCCCTTCGGAAACGTATGTCCAAACCTCTTGACCATATCGTCCAAGTAGATATCCGCGCTCAAGGGAGCGCGCGTCTCGATACCAATCATGCCGAGGATGCGCGAGGCCACCGCACCGATACGGTTGCGCTCGCCCTTTGATACGGCATAGCCCGAGCGGTCGGGCTCCTCGAAGCCGAACAGCCACCTCAGCTGCGACTCGATGGTCGAGCCTTTTTTAGCGAAGATGATGAGCAGCCCGAGGTCATCGGAGTTGGCGACCACCATGAGGTCGCCAGCGGATGCCTGCCTGATGGCGGGGTTGTCCTTGTAGTAGAGACGGTACTCGGTTCTCGTGGGATGTTTGCGGCGCGCATCGTACCAAGTCACGGTCCCGTCGCACATCTCCGGCTCCGCCTCGTCGCACATGTAGGCGAACGTGGTGCGGATGTCGCGGATGTCGTCGTCACCGAACAGCGACCTCAGCGGCAGCGTGCCGTTGAACTCGTGCTGATTACTCCTACCTGCGTCGATATCGACGTCCGCGAGGGTCTTCGAGACCGCGCCGTCGAAGTAGCTGCTAAGCGCCCCGTAATCCATCCTGACACGCTCCCATCATGAGCTTGGCCACCGACCGTATTACAGGGACCGTCACCGAATTGCCGAACTGGCGGTAGGCCTGTGTGTCGGAGACCGGGATTATGAACCGGTCGGGAAATCCCTGCAAGCGCGCGCACTCTCTAGGGGTCAGCTTACGGGGGTTCTCGCCCTCGCCGCGCGAGACCAAGATCTCACTACCGTCCTTATGATAGCGTGCGGAGAGCGTCCTCGTGGTGTCCGATGGAGTGATAAGACCGTAGCCGAACCCGTTGCCGGCGGCCTCGTGCTTGGCCTTGTATGCTTTCAAATATGACCACAGCTTGTCGGAGAGCACGTACCTCGCGTCCGCATCCTCCTCCAGAATCTCCGCGGCTTTCTGACCACTGTTCGGGCAGTCGAGGTCGTCCCAAGAGAACTCCACATCGTCGCGAAAGCCAACAATGTAGATGCGCTCGCGGTGCTGGCATGTCCAACCCTTGGAGTCCAGAACCTTGTAGTGAACGTGGTAACCGAGCTCGTCCTGGAGGACCTGCATGATGACGTCGAACGTTCTGCCCCTGTCGTGACTGATCAGATTCTTCACGTTCTCGAGCAGGAACGCCTTCGGGCGCTTCTCGTTCAGGATGCGTGCAACCTCGAAGAAGAGCGTGCCCTGCGTCTTGTCTTCGAAGCCCGTAGCGCGACCAAGGGAGCGCTTCTTGGACACACCCGCAAGCGAGAACGGCTGGCATGGAAAGCCAGCGAGCAGCACGTCGAAGTCGGGGATGTCTGAAGCGGCGACCTCACGGATGTCCCCCGCCGGGGTTTCGCCGTAGTTCATGCGGTAGGTCTTCTGCGCAAACTTATCCCACTCGCAGGAGAAGACGCACCTGCCGCCCAGCTCCTGGAACGGCATGCGGATCCCGCCGATGCCTGCGAACAGGTCGATAAAGGTGAAGGCAGGCTTCCCCTCCCCTGCGGGTGCAAAGGGGGCGCGATGGCCGAGGGTGGAGATGTACTTCGACTCGGCTGCGGTGGGCCTTGTTTCGCCTGCCTCCCAGCGGCGCACCGTTCGCTCGCCGTTGGGGCCCATGCCTAGGGCAGCGGCGAATTCCTTCTGAGTCAAGCCGAGCTCCTGTCTCTTGGCCTTTACCTCATCTGCTGATAATTGCATGACGCACCTTCTGGATAGATAACAGGACAATATGTCCTCATTTTGCCACAGGGATGAAGAGATAAACTCGTCAGAATAGCAACCTTGCCCCAAACCATGGGTTTCTCACGTCTCCCACATCCGACAATCCATGTACCACTCAAACCGCGAAGACCCATCTAACCACCGCTGCGTTCTATACGATAGTCGTTCGCCAGGACATTTTTCTGCCGCCGCAGTCATTAGTCCAAGTGAAAAGCGGCAAGCCGAGAACCTCACGCCTCTCCATCATCAATCATTCCATTTCACAAATAACGCAGCGGCGCAATTAGCAACGCGGAGCATGGAACCATGCTATACCCGTCCAAACGATATTGTCCGCGCCCAACAGCTATCAATCAATTTACCTTGGCCTGCTGGCGCAGAGAGTGCAGCCAAGCCTCATGATCATCGTAACAATAAAGAACATGGGATCGCGAGGATTTGCCGAGGCGAATGTACTCCGGCCCCTTACTAGGACAGCGCCAATTTGCAAGGGTCTTCGCGCTTACGCCAATCAACTTTGCTGCCTCTTCACTCGAAAACGCAACCGGGCGTACGGATTCAACAGCGCATGTCACGCCGTTTGCTCCACCCATAAAGACCCTCAGACTCTCCGATCACACCCACCCGTTACAGATTGAGACAATTTGACGGTACCGAATTCTTGTCAAGGCGTGGTACAATTGTGTCCCAACGCAAAGGAGGTACCTATGCCCACCTGTGTGCCCGTCCGAGACATGAAGGACACCGCTGCATTTACCGCGCTTGTTGAGTCCGAGCGCGACGTCACCGTAACTAAGAACGGCTATGAGGCCATGCACTGCATCAGCAGCGACCAGTATCGTCTCATGCAAGACGAAATCGCCAAAGCCAAGCTGCTGTCTCGTATGATGTTGGCAGAAGACGAGATATCGCAAGGCGACTACAGCGACTACGACTCCTTCGCGACCGCGATACGAGACAAATATGGCCTATAACGTCGTAATACTCGAAAGCGCACAATATGAATACGAGGCTATTGTCAGATACCTTGCTCAAATCCTTATGAACCCACGTGCAGCAGGCAATTTTGTTGCTGAGTTTGAATATCAGCTTGATCTGCTTCGCGAGCAGCCGCTCCTACGGCCCCTCTCCCACATACGAGAGCTGGCGGCACGCAATTATCGATCGTTTACCGTCAACAAATACGTGTGTCTTTACAAGTTTGAGCGCGATACGATCTATATCGCCCATGTCTTTCATCAGTCACAGGACTACGGCCGCCTGGTCTAGCCCACAAACTGAATACTTGGTCCGATCTCCCGCAGCGCTTGCTAACAAATGACCTGCGTGTGTTCCTCGATGGCGGCGCGGTCCTCGACCGAGATACCCGGCTCGCACACCACGGCATCCAGGCTGTCCAGACGGCAGAAGGTGTAGAAGTCGCGCTTGCCGATCTTGCTGGAGTCGGCGATCAGATAGCGCGAGTCGGCCTTGCTAAAGGCGAGCTGCTGGATACGACCCTCTTCCATGTTAGATGTGGACACGTCGCCGTCCAAAATGCCGTTGGCACCGATAAACGCCGCGTCGATACCCAACGCACGCAGGGTATCCTCGGCCGTTGGTCCCACAAAAGCGGCGGTGCGGCGACGATACATGCCGCCCACGAGGCACAGGTCGCAGTCTTCGCGCGCCTCGAGCAGGTTAAACACCGAAAGCGAATTGGTCACATAGATGGAAGGCAGTTTGTCGGTGACTCGGAGAGCGCCAATGCGATCTCACGACGGTTGCGCTCATTGTCTCAATTAGATACTCAACGAAATACGGCCCCGCAGCTCAATAAGCTGCGGGGCCGTACCATACACCGACGAATCAACGACGAAGTGCATCCACTATTTGGCCAGCTCCTGAACGATCCAGTCAATTGCACCTTCGGGATCGTTGGTAAGGTCGATATACTCCTTGCCCCTTGTGGTGAGCAGTTTAATTCCAAGGCGATCGGTATCGGCCTTCATAGCGTCATAGTACATGCGTGCCTGGGGCGCCAGAACAATCACGTTGTACTGATCCATCGTCTCATAGTGGCTTCCGTACGCACCGGACTGAGAAACCAGATCGATACCCTTAGCAGCGGCACCTTCGCGAAGAGCATTTGCCAAGAGAGTCGAAGTGCCGGCACCCTGGCAAAGCACAAGCACGCGGATCTGCTCCGCCTTATCCTTTACCGCCTCGAGAGCTTTTGCGACATTTTCCTGTGCGGCAATAGCATCTGCATCCGAGGTTCCTGCAGTCTCCTTTGCAGACTCTTCCAAACAAAGCTGATGGTCATACGCCTTGCAGAACGGATAGTAAATCACAAAGTCAACGACCAACAGCACTGCCATCAATACGAGAGAACGCAGATCGAGACCCGTGGTGAGGAATGCACCGATTGGGCCGGGAAGCGCCCACGGCATGGTATACATGGGGGCGTTCATTCCAATGACGTCAATGAAGAACTTACCGATAATGGCGTTGACCATAGGAGCCACTAGGAAGGGCACGAACATATAGGGATTGAGAACAATCGGCATACCGAAGATAACAGGCTCGTTAACTCCAAAAATCACCGGGATAATCGATGCCTTACCCATAGCTTTAAGCTGCTTGGAGCGCATAAACATGATCAGGATAATAGGAACGATGAACGTGCAGCCAGAACCGCCCAGACCGCCGATGAAGCTTGTAAAGTCCTGCGTGAGAGCAATTGACGGGTGTCCACCTGCTTGGAAAACCTCAAGATTGGTAACGGTATTGCCGTAGAGCGCAGCATTGATCGGACTCATGACAACCGAAGCACCGTGGATACCCATAAATTGGAAAAGTGCGACCGCGCCTTCGATAAGCGCCATGCCAGGATAGGTGTCGACCGCGGAGAACAGCGGCGAGATGAGAGCGGATACCAAATTGGCGAACGGCACAGCAAGCAGCTTGCGGCTCGCAAGATCGATAAAAGCGCACGCAAGGATCGAAAACCCAAATGCAAAGATATCGCGAAAACTCTGCGCAATAGAGCCAGGGACCTCTTTGGGGAGCTTGATCGTCACATTATGGCTAATGCACACCTTATAGATATTAACGGTCAAAAATGCGGCTACGAACGCAGCGAGAAAACCCTTGGTTCCCATATAGCCGGTTTCAAAAACAGATGTATCTGCTCCGCCAATCGAGACAACATCGTTCGTCACCGATAGCAAGAGCATGCCGCACATGGCACAAACCATGCACGAGGTGGGGTTGAGAGATTTGCCCGAAGGCATGCGACGGTTCATCGACATGGCAAGTGAGCTCGCCGTGGTGCCGGCCACCATAATGCCAAGAAGCCCCATGGTATATGCATAGATTTTATTGAAGAAATCCAGCACCTCAGGCGGAAGCGTGATGCCTACATAGGCAGGGAGCGTCGAAAGAAGAAGGAACAGGCTCGAGAACAGCACAATTGGCATATTCGAGAGAAAGCCATCCTTGATCGCCACCAGATAAATGTTCCTCGAGATTTTGTCGAAGAGGGGCTGGTGTTTTTCAAGGAATTTGACGATAGCGTCCATAACACATCCTTTCATGATTCCCGGGCACGTAACGATTTATCCGGACTCAACCGTCGTCGTCCCCGTTTGTATCCACTTATGTAAGTGAATACGTTCTCGTGCGAAATGTAATATCATTTGCGCGATTTGTCATAACCAATTCTTTTTCCGCTTTGTCGGTATGTCAAGAATTCAAATACTTATTCGGTGAACGGTAGTTGATTAATATAAGATTTTCCCAGCTAAAGGCTATTTTTACAGAGCAGTACAATAAGCTTACAACCGTTCACCGATTGGATATAACATTTTGAATATATTGTTGTAACAATATTAGAGACAATGTCACAAGCCTGTCGTTCTAGTCAAAGGAAGTAACAATGCCCAAACGATTACTGAACATGTCCGCATCCGATTTTGCCGCCACGTCACCCATGGATCTAAAGCAGGCAATTCTGGCTTCCGAGGGACGTACCATCATGGCGGAAAACGTACCCTCTTCCCAATTTCTCGGCGGCGTTACTAATGCAGAAATCGAACGTGCCGCAGGTGCCGACCTGCTTCTGTTTAACGCGCTCGATGTGTTCGATCCAGTTATTGCCGGTATTCCAGATGATCTCAATGAAAACCCGGTCACTTGGGTGAAGCGAGCATGCGGAAGGCCCATTGGCGTCAATCTGGAGCCAGTTGATAACGAGGCAGAGATGTCTGAATCCCGAACGGAAATCCCCATGGGTCGTCGCGTCTCTCCCAAGACCTTAGAAAAGGCTAACGAACTCGGATTTGATTTTATCTGCCTGACGGGCAACCCTGGAACCGGCGTCTCCAACGATGCAATCGCCCATTCGATTAAACTCTCCAAAGAGCATTTCAATGGCCTGGTCATAGCCGGAAAAATGCATGGAGCGGGCGTTGCGGAACCTGTCATGACGCTCGAAATTGCGCGTAAGTTTGTTGACCTCGGCGTCGATATCCTTCTCGTGCCAGCCCCCTACACCGTCCCTTGCTTCCAAGAAGCAGACCTGCGCGCCATCGTAGACTTTGTACGATCCCACAACGTAGGCAAGTCAATTGAAGAGAAGGTTCTCGTCATGGCGGCGAACGGGACGAGTCAAGACTCCTGCGACAGCGAGACCATTAAGAAAATAGGCCTTGCAGCAAAAGCAGCCGGCGCTGACCTCCAGCATATCGGGGACTCCATGAACGGTATTTGCCTGCCCCAGAATATCTTCACGCTCGGACAAGCCCTTCGTGGATACAGGCATCAGATCGTCATGCTGAGCCGCTCTGTGATACGTTAAGGTTACCTTGCCCACGTTACATCCCGGCTGAGGCAACCATCAGGTATAACCAACATGCAAACTGAGGCTCTAATGCTCGATACACACGAAAAACGGCCACTCTATTTACAGCTCACCGACGCACTGCTCAAGCAGATCGTCGATGAATATCAAGCAGACGATAAACTTCCGACAGAAATGGAACTCTGCGACGAATACGCCGTAAGCAGAACAACCGTCCGACTTGCCATGAGTGAGCTGGAGCGTCGTGGAAGTATCTATCGAATCCAAGGTAAGGGATCGTTTGTTGCACCGAAACGCGTTAGCGAGCTCAATTCACTTTTAGACTTTGACTTTGCAAGCCATTGCGATGGCGTTGATCCGGATGCCATCACCAAACATTTCGGCGGCCTCACATCAGGTCGTCCAATTTCCGTAATGATGCTCCAACAATTTGGATGTCAAAGTCGCGATGAAATTCAGCGTCTTGAATTGACCTACGAACTTGAAGGCAGCTTCATAGGCGCTGATACGTTCTTCATTTCAAAGTCGCGCGTTCCGAATAACCAGTTAGATTTTCAGGCATTTAGCAGAATCATGGACGACTTGTCCAAGTCTATCCAATCTGTTAGGGAAAGCTATAGAGCACGTCAGCTTAGCGATTCCGAAGCCAGTAATTATGGTGTTGCAAAACTTCCGGTCATCGAACTGACTCATTATGCTTACGACTCCGGAGGCAAATTAATTTCAATTGTCTGCCGCACCGTCTTAACTGGGCGAATCCCTTATCAAAACTTTATTTTCAAGTCCTAATGTTCTTTTTCTTTTGTCTCGATCTGTAACACGTAGCCGATTTTTTAAGTCCTAACCGTTACAGATCGAGACAAACAAGGTAGACCCCGCCGAATCGTCTCAATCTGTAACACTAAGACCGGTTTTGGACGTCTAGATGTTACAGATTGAGACGATTTGATAGTGGAGTCCTCATTTGCGCGTCATATCGCATAGCGCTGACGCGCCGATTCCCCACAATGACAGGGGGGGCAAAAGTCCTCACACAGCGCTTACTAGCAATCCTGCAGCGCTAGCTAGCAGATGATCTGCGTATGCTCCTCGATGGCGGCGCGATCCTCGGCGGTAATACCCGGCTCGCACACCACGGCGTCCAAATTGTCCAGGCGGCAGAAGGTGTAGAAGTCGCGCTTGCCGATCTTGCTGGAGTCGGCGATCAGATAGCGCGAGTCGGCCTTGCTAAAGGCGAGCTGCTGGATACGACCCTCTTCCATGTTAGATGTGGACACGTCGCCGTCCAAAATGCCGTTGGCGCCGATAAACGCCGCATCGATACCCAGCGCACGCAGGGTATCCTCGGCCGTTGGTCCCACAAAAGCGGCGGTGCGGCGACGATACATGCCGCCCACGAGGCACAGGTCGCAGTCTTCGCGCGCCTCGAGCAGGTTAAACACCGAAAGCGAGTTGGTCACAATGCGCAGGCGGCACGCCGGCAGCATCGAGGCCATCTGCTCAACCGTAGTGCCCGTACCCAAAAAGATGGTCGAACCTTCCTCGATAAGCTCCACGGCGCGGCGCGCAATCTGCAGCTTTTCCTCGGCATGCTTGGTGCGCTTTTCGCTGTGCGAGTACTCGTGGCGCAACATAGCGTGGGGACGACCCTGCGCACTGCGGGCGCCGCCGTGCACGCGCTCGATCTCGCCCAGGCTCGCGAGCTCCTCAAGATCACGGCGGATCGTCATATCCGAGACACCTAACGCATCCGAAATCTCCTTGACCGAGACCGTCCCCTGTTCCTCGAGTAGCTGCCGAACCTTATCCTGTCGCTCCGCTTTAATCACGATGAGTCCTCGCTGTTCCACGCTCACGTCAATTCAAACAATAACGAACAAATTGTATCAGACTCGTTCGCGTCAAAAATGAACGCCCGCACGGCTCCAATCATCACTTTTTTGAGAAAAATACCCCCTGCTTTAGTGGGGTGTAGTGATAATCTCGCCTGTTCGCGCTACAGTTTGTCCGAAATACCTCGTTGTTAGGAACCAAATGATCACTTCCGAGCTTTTCGGCACCGCGCCGTGCGGTACCCCCGTTCATCGTTACACCCTCAACGGGCCCGAGATCTGCGTTCGCATTATGGACTATGGCGCCACCGTGCTTGGTATCGATGTGCCTGACATTCCCGGCAACGTGCGCGATGTGGTACTGGGCTTCGATAAGCTCGAGGATTACTTTGACAACCCCGCCTGCTTTGGCGCGACCATCGGCCCCGTGGCAAACCGCACCGCGGGTGCAACGATCACCATCGACGGTACGGACTGGCATATGCCCGCCAACGAAGGCGCCAACAACCTGCACAGCGATCTTGAACACGGCCTGCACAAGCGCGTGTGGGATGTTGAGCTCGACGAGGCCCACAACGCCGTGCGCATGACCACCTCACTTGAGGATGGCGAGTTGGGCCTGCCCGGCAACCGCACCTTTACGGCCGTGTTTACCGTGACGCACACCGGCCGCTTCCGTATCGAATATGGCTGCGAGAGCGACCGCGCCACGTACGTGTCCATGACCAACCACACGTACTTTAACCTTGCCGGCCATAACGCCGGCATAGACTGCGAGCACTTCTTTGTTGCCAACGCCACCCACTACCTGCCCATTGACGACCAGAACATTCCTACTGGCGAGATTGCTCCGGTCGAGGGAACACCGTTTGATTTTCGCGAGTTACGCCCCGTCGCGCCTGGCATGGAGGCCGACCATCCGCAGATTAAGCAGGCACGCGGCTACGATCATTGCCTGTGCATTGGCGGCTATCAGTACGGCCGCAATCTGCGCCGTGCCCTGCACGTCGAGGAGATGTGGACCGGCCGTGAGCTGGACTACTACACCACCGCCCCGGGCGTGCAGCTCTACACCGGCAACTGGCTAGGCGATGAGCACGCCAAGGACGATGCCAACTACGGCTGGGGCGCCGGCTTTGCCCTCGAGGCCGAGATGTACCCCGATACGCCGCACCAGCCGCTGTTCCCGCAGGGCATTGTGGGCCCGGGTCATCCCTACAGCAATGTGATCGAATACCACTTTATGAGGCACTAAGCTCATAACGCAACATATCGCACAGCAGCGCCCGCCGGCACACCGCCGACGGGCGTTTTTCTACCTAGTTGTAGGCAACCAGGCACATCCCGGCTTGAGTGATTAGTGCATTTAACGTGAGAAAAGCCGTCAGAACACTTGCGCGGATTTGCGATGTCCCGTATCATAGACAGCCGTTGACGCCTCAGCTGCGTCACCACATGGCCGCCAGCGTAGCTCAGTTGGTAGAGCACCGCTCTCGTAAAGCGGGGGTCACCGGTTCGAGCCCGGTCGCTGGCTCCATCGCACAAGACAGCCGCCTTCGGGCGGCTTTTTTGTTTTCGATTTTGAGTGCGCGCGCCCACCCACGCATCGCAACAGCGTCAGCTCCCCTATTCAAAAACAGAAACCCCGTTAATCGTGATTCCCCTAGGGAAAACACGATTAACGGGGTCGCAGCGTGATTCCCTTAGGGAAAACACGCCGGCATACGAACAGCTCAGCAGAGCAGCGCGCTATTCCTCCCAGTAAGCGTCTGCAAGCAGCTTAAAGCAGATCTTCTTGACCGGCTGTGCGCCATCGCCCGGGAACTCGAGCGTGGGCATGTGCGGCTCGCCGGCAACAAACAGCGCAAACTTGTCGTCGGCAAGATCGCCGGCGATCGAGGCGTCGGAATCGACCAGATCGTAGTCGTCCTTCTCGTCAAACTCCTGGACCAGCGTCAGGCTGCCCGTGGCGACCTTAAAGGCCTCGCGACCCTCGACGTCGATCTGCAGGTCGTGATAGCGCTGATGCGTCTCATAGTGAGCCTCGGCCTCGGGACGCGTCGTGGGAGCCATGACGTTTGCAAAGACCTTGTCGCCCAGAATCGGATGGCTGCCGACCTCGAGCTCCGCCGGGTCGTTCTCCTCGAGCCAGTCGATCAGCACGTCGAGGCCCTTAAGCATTCCGCGATACTCCTCGATATCGCCCAATGCACCGTAAATCATCTAAATCCCCTCTCGGATCGTTTCTTTGGCGGCTACTCGGCAAACGCGTTGCCAAAGCTGTTGCCACCCGCATACGTCTCGACCAGGGTAAGGTCGGGAATGAACACGACAGCATCGGCGTCGCGCCCCGGCATAATGCTACCGCACTTGTCGTTGGCTCTATCCACAAGCAAACAACCGATGCCGGAGCCGACGCCCAAGTTCTTACAGCTCGGCCACGACAACGCCGTTGTAGACCTCGTCCCAACGGTCCATGACCAGATGACCGGTCATGGGATCCATGGCATTGAGCTTGCCGCAGGTGTTGGCGGTACGCAGCACCGTCTCGTCGTCCGCGCCGGCAGCGATGGCATGCGCGAAACCGGCGATAGTGGAGTCGCCGGAACCCGTAGCGTTAACGGCAGGAATATCGGGGGTCTTGGCACGGAACGCACGTCCGTTGTGGAAGCCCACGGAGCCGGCAGCGCCCATGGACACGACGACCCAGGGGATATCGGAGAAGCGGGCGTCAGAGGCGAGCGCAGCACGGAGCTCGTCCACATCGTCGGTGGTAAAGCTCGTGCCCAACAAGCCGTTGATCTCGGTTAGGTTAGGCTTGACCAGCTCGGGCTTGACCTCGGACTTGAGGGCAGCCTCAAGCGAAGCGCCCGAGGTATCGAGCAGCACCTTGGCGCCGGCGTTCTCGGCAATGCCCGTAATCTTGGCATAGTAGTCTGCCTCGACACCGCGGGGCAGCGAACCCGAAATAGTGACGACGTCGGCCTTGCTCGCAAGCTCGGTAAACTTGGCGGTAAAGGCATCCAGCTCCTCGGGGGCAATCGTCGGGCCGCTCTCGAGCAGCTCGGTCTGGTTGCCGGCGTGGAGGATGTTGAGGCAAATGCGAGTCTCTCCCTTGATGGGCACAAAGTCGTTGTTAATACCGTTGGCATCCATGAGCTCTACCATATAGGCGCCCATATGGCCACCGAGCAGACCGGTTGCCACAACGTCGTCGCCCAGCTGGCCCAGCACACGGGCCACGTTGAGACCCTTGCCGCCGGCGGTCTTTTCGGGCGTCACACGGTTGACGTCGTCGATAATGAGCTCATCGAGCTGATAGCGCGTATCGACAGACGGGTTCATCGTAACGGTGAGGATCATTTTAGCTCCTTATCTCGCGGGCTCCTTGGGCCTCGCGATACGAGTCGACAAAACGGAATTACAGAATCTCAATCGTGAACGAGCGAACGACGGTCTCCTTGGGCTTGGCGACAAGGCAGCCGCGCTTATGCTCAAGTACGTCGTCCTCATCGGAGCAGGTCGAGAGGCCGCCCCAGGGCTCAACTGCCACAAAATCGCCCTCGGGCTTACTCCACACGATGAGGTACGGGAAACCCTCAAAACTCAAGCGAACGCCCTTGTCCTCGCCCTTCTTGGAAAGCGTGACCTGACGACTCTCGAGCACGTCAAAGATGGTCTCCGCAAAATCGAAGAGCTCATGCGACAGGGGCAGCGTCTTTCCCACCATGGGATTCTTTGAACGGTTAGCTACATCAATCAAGCCAGTCGAGGGTACGGCGGTGCAAAGCTCCGCAGCCTCGTCTTTCTCGAAGCGCAACTCGTAGTCCGTATAGGCCTCGCCCTCGTCGAGCGGGCACCTAAAGCCGGGGTGTCCACCGATAAAGAACGGCATGTCCTCGGTGCCCTCGTTGGTCACCTCATAGGAAACGCGCACGGCAGCGTCCTCGAGCGTATAACGAGCGACAAGCTTAAACGGGTAGGGATAATCTCTCAGCAGCGCGGCGTTATCCTCCGAAGCCAGGCACATAGCCAGCTCGTTTGCGCTTTGGCTCAGCAGCTTCCACTCCTGTTTGCGCGCAAACCCGTGGCGAGCGAGCTTTACATGATGCCCGGCAAACGTCATGGCGCTGCCATCGCGCAGGCCTCCGCAAATCGGGAAGCAAATCGGTGCCTGGCCGGACCACACGGCGGGATCGCCCTGCCACAAGTACTCGCGGCCTCCGGCCTCAATCGAGGTAAACGAACCACCAGCCGTGGACACCTTAATAGAAATCGAATCGTTGGAGAGAGCGTATACCATTGCCCATCCTTTCGAACAACTGCTTTTGCTCGCAAGTATCCGTCTCGGCCCTGACCAAAGGACAAACCCGCACGCTCAACGATGTGTCCGGTATCCCAGCCATGCAACGGGGTACCATACAGACATTGATGCAATTACAGCTGGAAGGCCTTCTTATGCGAACCATCATCCTCTACGCCTCGCGCCATCACGGCAATACGAAAAAGCTCGTGGACGCCATCGTCGAGGCACACCCCGAGATCGATACCCTCGATGTCAAGGCGCTCGGCAAAAACGAGTATCCCAATCTGCACGAATATCATCTGATCGGTGTCGCCACGGGCATCTATTACTCCGAGATCGACAAGGACATGGCACGCGTGCTCACCAACGTGCTGCAGCCGCAGGACAAGGTGTTTGGCCTTATGACCTACGGCGGCAAAAACAAGTGGTACGGCAAGGATATCGATGGCATCTGCCGCATGAGGCAGGCCATCTTTATGGGTGTCTACGGCTGCCCCGGCTTTGATACGTGGGGGCCGTTCAAACTCACCGGCGGTGTCCAAAAGGGACACCCGACCGCTGAGGAAATTAAGGGCGCCGTCGACTTCTTCGACAAGATCGAAGACGAGTATGGCGACATCATCGTCGAAGAGTACGCCAAGCGCGAGAAGCGCCTAGCATACGAGAAGGAGCATCCTGCAGGAGGCCTGGTGGCCGGCGTTAAGCGCACGGTAAAGAAGATCGCTAACAAGCTGTAACTGTGAAGGTACTTTTGAGCGTTTAACCCATGCGGCGGGTCCGAGCAGATTCGGGCCCGCCGTCTTTTTCTATCGTTACTCGGTAAAGGCGTTACCGACGCTCTGACCGCCAACATACGTCTCGACGAGGGTGAGCTCATGGTCGAACACGACAAAGTCGGCGTCGCGACCCGGCATGATGCTGCCGCACTTATCCTCGATGTGCACGGAGCGTGCCGGCACCTCGGTTGCCATGCGAATGGCGATATCGGCACTGGCAATGCCCCAGTCGACGATGTTCTTAACGCCCTGGGCAAGCGTGAGCACCGAGCCGGCAATGCTCTTGCCGTCGGCGAGCCAGCACAGGTTGTCCTTCATGATGACGTCCATGCCGCCACTGGTGTAGCTGCCCTCGGGCATGCCGCCGCAACCCAGGCAGTCGGTGATGAGCACCGTATGCTGCCAGCCCTTTGCCTGCAGCAGCGCCTTGATAGCGCCAGGGTTTACGTGCTTGCCGTCACAGATGATCTCGGCGTAGGTCTCGGGCGTGGACATGGCAGCACCCACAACACCGGGCTCACGGTGATGCAGTCCGCGCTGGCCGTTATAGGTATGCGTAAAGCAGCTGGCACCGGCGTTGATGGCGGCGATGCACTCATCGTAGGTGGCGTCGGAGTGACCGATGCTGGTCACCACACCCTTGGCGTTCAGAGCAGCCGCATAAGCAGCGGCACCGTCGTGCTCGGCCGCCATGGCGCTCTTAACGATGCGACCACCCGCAGCCTCCTGCCACTGATCGAAGACCTCCTCGGAGGGATCGATAAGATAAGCGGGGTTCTGCGCGCCCACGTGCTTCATGGTAAAGAAAGGACCCTCCAGGTAGATGCCCTGAATGCGAGCACCGCAGAAGTCGGGGCCACGGCCCTCGTCCGCCTGAGCGATGGCGGCGCAGGCGTCCTTGATCTGCTCGACGCCATCGGTGAACGTCGTGGGCAGCCAGCTGGTGGTACCGCGACGGGCGAGCTCGGTCGAGCTGATATCGATGCCCTCGGGATCGTTATCGGTAGTCGAATGGTTATAGAAGCCATGGATGTGGGTGTCGACCATGCCCGGCGCGATCCACGATCCCGTGTAGTCCTTGATCTCGCAGGAGGGCTCGTCGGCCTGCCAAGCGCCAAAGACGCCGTCCTCGACCATAAGATAGCCGCCCAGTTGCGGGCCTGCCGGCAAGAAGAACTTGTCAGCCTTAATTGCGTACGTGCTCATATGTACTCCTCACTTCTAAAGCAGTTGACTGTGGTGATGTTTATACCCAGCTCACGTAAAACAAAAAGCGCCCGCCCGCCGTTATGAGCGGACGGGCGCCCTTACAGGGGGACGCGATTAAGCGGTGAAGGGGTGAATCGTCACGCCCTTGACCACGCGGTTGACCGTGCCGGTGGGGCTCGGCGTGTCGGGCGTGTTGCCCACGCGCACGGAGTTAAGCAGGCTGATAGCCTGGGCAAACATCACGAACGGCAGAGCAAGGTAGCCCTCGGGAAGTGCCTCGTAGCCCTTAAAGGTGAAGGACTCACCCTCGTAGACAGTAGCGCCATCCTGCTGAACGGCAACGGTGTGCTGAGCAATATCGTCGCCACCGATCTCATTGAGGATGTCGATATCGTACTGACGGGTGTAGGCGTCGTTGTTGACGAACACGAACACGAGGGTCTTGTCGTCGACGAAGGACTTGGGTCCGTGACGATAGCCCATGGAAGTGTCGTAAGAAGTGGCAACCAGGCCGTGAGCGAGCTCGAGGATCTTGAGCTGGCTCTCCTGGGCAAGGCCACCGAAGGAGCCAGAACCCAAGTAGGTCACGCGGTTGAAGTCTCCAGCGAGGTAATCGGCGATCTCGGGCTCACGGGAGATGACCTCCTCGCCCATCTTGGCGATGGTCTCGACCCACTCGGCCTTCTGCTCGTCAGAGGCCGTGTCGAAAATAAGGGTGGCGAGCAGGGTCATGCAGGAATAAGAACCGGTCATGGCGAAGCCCTTGTCGTTGGCGCGCGGAATGAGCAGCGTCAGCGCGTTGGGATCATCGGCAGACTCGACGGCGAGCTTGCCCTCGGGAGCGCAGGTGATGTTGAGGAATTTGACGTTGTGGACAAGCTCCTTGGCAACGGCAACGGCGGCAAGGCTCTCGGGGCTGTTGCCAGAGCGGGCAAAGGAAACCACGAGCGTGGGATCCTCGGCACGCAGGAAGTCGCGCGGGGCGCTCACGATGTCGGTCGTGGCAATGGGCTTAAAGTCGTAGAGATCAGTGTTGCCAGCGTGACGCAGGTACGGGGCGCAGGTATCGCCAACGTAGTCAGACGTACCGGCACCGGTGAAGACAACGGACAGACGGCCCTCGCCCATAGCGCGAGCCTCGGCCAGAAAGGCCTCGATGGCCTCCTTGTTCTCACGATAGATGTTGAGCGTATCACGCCAAAGCTCGGGCTGCTGAGCAATCTCGGCCGTGGTGATCTGGGCGCCGAGCTCGGTGAGCTCCTCGACACTCTTCTCGAACATTTCTAATACCTCTCTCTAGAAGTAATCCTCTGACGTGCAATTATACACTTCGGTTGGTTATCTGGTAGTAACCAGTTAAATGCAAGGAATCACCATATGGAAACGATGCGAACACTAGTTGCTACGCTGGTGGTAAACCTTGTATTTAAACTGATCGGCACGAGCAACCGAGAGCGTATACTCCACAACCTCGTTTGACTCGTTATACGTAGTCCTGACCAAATCGAGCACAGGCGACCCCTCGACAATTGCCAAAAGGTGGGCATCGGTGGGACGGGCTATGCTCGCATAGAACTCCTCTTCGGCCACGCGAATCTTTTGCTGAAAGTCCTGCTCAATCACATCGTAAAGCGGCTTACTCTCCAGCAGTGGTCGCTTTAGGGACAGAAATTGACGAACCGGCAGATAGCTGCGTTCGACCATCATGGGCATGTTGTCGGCAGAACGAAGGCGCTTGAGCTTAAAAACGCGATCACCGATATGCAATCCCATATGCTCGGCTAGATTCTTATCGGCCTCCATCTCGCAAAACTCGAGAATCGTGGTCTCGGGGTCACGACCCATCGCGCGCATCTGTTCGGTAAAGCTGTAGGACTGCATAAGATTGGTTGCCTTTGCCGAACGGTCGGTCACAAAGGTACCGCGACCGTGCTGCCGAACCACCAGTCCTAAACGCTCCAGTTCCTGCAGAGCCAGGCGTACCGTGGTGCGCGAGAGACCATAGCGCTCCGAAAGTTCGCGCTCGGAAGGAATCATGTCACCGGCACGATATTCATGGTCAATCTTTTCGGTCAGAATATCGACCAGCTGATCGTACAGCGGTTGCTTACGCGCCCCGATCGCCATCCTATCCTCCCATTTTCTCAAACTCGGCTACTACCTTGGGTGGTTAACATTATCTGTCTGCCACATCCGAATCATCAAGAAAACAAAAGCCGCGCGCTCTTTCGAGCACGCGGCTTTTAACATACACATGGCTTAAGGGGTCGGGGTGTGAGCCGCGTAGGGACACACCCCTCAAGCTAGAGCCTTACCAGATGCTCGGCCAGAGACCAAGCGGGCCAGCGCCCAGGATGCCCAGGACGAAGAGCAGCAGAATGCCCTTGGTCGGGGTCCAGCTGTGCTTAGCGAACATGTAGTAAAGCAGCAGCGTAAGCATAAGCGGGACGAGCTTCGGGACGATGGTGTTGAGGGTGTCGGCAACAGAGAAGTTGACCGGATCCTCGGTAACGGTGCCGTAGGTCACGGACTCCATGCCGTTGCCCAGATCGGTGACGCCGCACTCGACAGCGTTGCCGTCGGCATCGGAAGCGGTGAGGGCGTTGCCGTCCTTATCGGTCATGGCGATGGTACCGGCCTCAGCGGTCTCGGTATCGATGCCCTCCATACCGGTGAAGTTCTCGGCCTCCTTCTCGGAGACGATCACGGTAGTAGCGGAGAGGCCACGGGTGGTGCCGTTGGGAATCTGGAGGTTGATCTGGGTGCCACCCATGGTGACGACCAGGCAACCGACGACGAAGACGCCCATGATGGAAGCGGCGCGCGTGAAGGCCTGCATGTTGGCGGTCAGAGCGTCAATAGCGCTGGTGCCAAGCTTGTAGGACCAGTTCATGAGCCAGAAGCGCAGTGCGAACTGGACGGCGTTGAAGATCACCAGGAAGATGATCGGCGCAGCGGCGTTGCCGTTGATGGCCATGTTGGAGGTGATGCCAGCCGTGATAGGCACGAGCGTCAGCCAGAACAGGGCGTCACCGATACCACCGAGCGGGCCCATTGCGGCGACGCGGACGGCGCGAATCGTGGGGATGTCAACCTTGTTCTGCTCGAGCGAAAGCACGATGCCCATAACAAAGGTGACGAGGAACGGGTGAGTGTTGAAGAACTCCAGGTTGTGGCTCATGGAAGCCGCGAGGTCGTTCTTGTTGGTGTGGATCTTCTCCAGACCGGGGATGATGGAGTAGAGCCAGCCAGCGGCCTGCATACGCTCGTAGTTGAACGAGGCCTGCAGGAAGCAGGAGCGCCAAGCCATCTTGTTGAGGGTCTTCTGGTCGAGCTGCGGAGCAGGAGTGAGATCCTCGTAGTGCTCCGGGATCACATACTCATTAGATGCCATCTTCGAAGTCACCTCCGTCAGAAACAGCTGCACCCTTCAGCTCGGTCTGCTGCTGGAAGTCCCAGAAAGCGATGCCGAAGCCGATGAGAGCGAGGATGAGCAGGGCAGGAGTTGCCAGAGAATCGTTGGCAACGGTGATGATCGCGAGGCCAAAGCCCATGAGGAAGAAGCCCCACATATCGCGGTTCATCATAACCTTGAGCAGGACGGCGAAGCCGACGAAGCGCATCATGCCGCCTGCAGCGGAGAGACCGGTCTGCAGCCAAGCCGGGATGGCGGAAGCGATGGTCTGACCGATGGTAGCGCCAGCGATGAAGAACAGGGTGACGACGATAGCGAAGATCAGGCCGAGCAGAGCCATGGCGAAGTAGTTCAGACGCTCGATACCCTTGGTGTCAGCGTTGTGAGCCATGTTGTCCGCGGAGGACATGAGCGGCGACATGAGCGTGAAGACCAAGGTAACGCCGAGCTGACCAAGCAGAGCGAACGGAATGGCAAGGCCGACTGCCGCGTTAGGCTCGAGGCCCGTGGCGATTGCGAGAATGGCTGCCATGATGCCGCCGATGACGGCGTTAGGCGGCTGAGCGCCTCCGATCGGCATGTTGCCGATCGTCATGAGCTGATAGGTACCACCCACGAGAAGACCGGTGTTGAGGTCGCCAAGGATAAGACCGATGACGGCGCCGGTGACGATGGGCTGATAGAGAGACTCGAGGAAGTTGAACTGGTCGATTGCCGCGACGAACGTGACGATGAAGACCAGAGCGACCTGGATGATCGAGTATTCCATCTTGCTCCTCCTTTCAAAATGCATGTACGCACTTTTGATATCACGTACAGAACGTCAGGGTTTCACTCCTGACAATGTGGATCACGAGGATTACGAGAAGAGCTTGCTCGTGTCCTCAACAGGCGTGCTCGGAACGCGCCTGATCTCCAGCTCCACCCCCAATTCCTGCAGCTCTTTAAACGCAGCGACATCCTCGTCGTTAACTGCGACGGAGGTGGCGACTTGGCGCTTTCCTTCCGACATGTGCATGTTGCCGATGTTTACCTTCTTTATAGGCACACCGCCCTTGACGAGCGTAAGCACGTCTTCCGGTGTTTCGGCCACGATGAAGATCTTCTGGCGCGGGCTCGCCTTGCCGATGACGTCGATGGTCTTCTGCAGGGAGAAGAAACGCGTAGCGACGCCGGCGGGAGCGGCCATCTTCATGAGGTTCTGGCGCATGGTATTGGTTGACACGTCGTCGTTGGCGACGAGGATGAGGTTGGAGCCCAGAGTGGAGTTCCACTGGGTGGCAACCTGACCATGAATCAGTCGGTTATCGATGCGGGTAAGAAGAATGTTGGGTTCTGCCATGTTGATCAGCTTCCTTTCGCTATTTGCTGACGACAGTTACTTGATCTCCTGAATCGCGTAACGCGAAACATCTACGACGGCTCCGGATCGGACTTTGATCTGGACCTTCTCGCCTTCGATGCCCTTGACGGTTCCGTAGATACCGCCGGCGAAAAGAACCTCCTGACCCGGCTTGAGCTCGGTGTGCAGCTCCTTGAAGTACTTCTGCTTCTTCTTCATGTTGATTTGCGACCAGATGGTGTAAATCAAGCCCATGATGACAAGCAGGCCTAAAAGGGCGACCGAGGAGCTCAGGACGTTGGCTCCGAAATCGGCCATTAGATGCCGTCCTCGTCGCCGAAGATATCCTCTTCGTCGGAGCCGGCAACGGATGCGACCGTCTGGGCGGTGATGCCCGTCTGGCCAACGGTCACTGCCTGCTCGCCAAGCTCGGCGAGCGTGGCATTGCCGCGGAGGAACAGAAGCTCAATAACCATGGGGAGGTTAGTGCCGGTCAGAACCTCGACGTTGTCGACATCCTGGGCAATCATCATCGACTGGTTAAACGGGGTGCCGCCAAGCAGGTCGGTAAAGACGAGCACGCCATCGCACTCCTCGCGCATGGCGGTAATAGCGGCGCGGAGATCCTCACCGTAGGAAGCAGCCTGGTCGCCCTCGAAAGGAACGACGGTAAAAGCGGGCTGGTCACCGGCAACCATAGCGATAGCGCTTGCGAGACCGGGTGCGAACTGTCCATGACCGGTAAGAATAAAGCCAACCATTCAAATTTCCCTTCCGAAGGTGTGTACGATCTGAGTCCGATGATTTTCGGAAGCCAGCGGGCGCTCGCCCTTAAAGCTTCTTGGAAAGCGTTCTTTGAAGACCAGTGGTTTCTCAACTGGTAGTAACCACGTGACGTGTTGTTGTCACTATATCACCCCAGAAGAGGTCGCTTTCGTTGATTCATACAGTAAAACGTTTTTGCACCGCTCACGGTGATATTTCGACCGTTTACCGGTCGTTAACACATCTACCTGCGGTTTTGAAACCGTTTCGAAATGCTTTGGCAAAAGATCGGATCTTATTCCGTGTCTAAACAACGCAGGGCGGCTAAAAATAGCGTGTAGAAAAATTGCAGGTCATTGTGAAGATATGTGAATTGGTCTTTTTGACTTAATACCAGTCTGAACCAGTTTTGAGATTATCGGCGAACGGTCGTTTTCGACCGTTCGCCGGTTACTTGCAATCGTTTGCAGTTGTTTTCCCAGATGAATTAGGGAGACCCGATGAAGCACGTGCGTGATCATTCAATCTGCCCTTTCCGTCTCAATAGATAGCCCTCCAACGCAAAAAGCCCCCTAGACGATGTCCGTTCTAGGGGGCTTCATCAGATATTTCGGCTTCGTACTCGAAGGCTCAGGTAATCTTTACGCAAACAGGCCGTAGATGCTGATATTGGCCTTGGCGTAGAGGCCGTTGGCGTACTCGGTCCACTTGGAGCTGGCGCTCGAAGCCTGCGAAGAGTACTGCTGGTAGGCGGTGTAATAGGCGGTCATGGCCTGCTTATAGGTAGCGCTATCGGCCGTAAAGGCATCGTCGGCAAAAGCCTTAGCGTAGGTGCTATCGGCGTCCTTCCAGCTGCCCTTCTTGCTATCCCACTCGTCACCGGCAAGGTTGATGATGTAATCGGCGTAGTCCTTGCTCGCGGTGTCCTCGTTGCCGTCAGAAGGCTCGGTCGGAGCGATCGGCATGCTTGCGGAGCTATCGCCCACCTTCTTCTTGTAGAGCTTCTGCAGCGTTGCGGACTGGCGGACGATCTGCTTGGCCTGGTCCTTGGACACGCCATACTGCGTGGCCATGGTCTTGTAGTCCGAAGTGCCGATAGAATCCTCGGCGTACTTCTTCATCTCCTTAGAAGAGACGGTGATGCCCTCATCCTCGGCGGCGTCCAGCAGAATCTGGTTGCGCACGTAGGACAGGATAACGTCGGCAGAGGGAGCGGTGTAGTTGCCATCGCTATCCTTGACGGTATCAAGGCTGTACTGGCTCTCGATGGCCTCGCGCGCGGTGATGTCGCTCTTCTTGCCGTTGTAGCTGTAGCTTGCCACGGTCGAATCGAGCTGGTCCTCGGTGAGGGTCGCCGAGCCGACGCCCTTGCCGCCAAAACCACCGTTGCCGATAAAGAAGCCGACCACAGCAGCGATCACGATGGCGACCACAAAGGCGGCAATCATCGTCTTCTTGTGCTTGGATGCGCTGTCGTCCACGTCGGAGTCATCGTCCTCGTCCTGCTCCTCAGGCATGAGGTTCTCGTCGGCGGCATCCGCGGCAATCTGAGCCTCCAGGCGGGCGTCCTCCTCCTCGGCGGTCGTGCCGGCAGCAATGTGCTCGGCAGACGTACCTGCGACCAGATCGATCTTCTCGTCCTCGTCACCGTCGGGGCCTTTGCCGCGCTCGATGATCTGGATGCCGTCGATCTCGTCCTTTTCGTCCTTCTTTTGAATCAGACCCATATCAGTTACTCCTTGTTAAGAAACATAGTCCTCAATAGAATACGCCCGACAGAGCGCCGGGCGTATTCATTCTCAGGTTATCCGCAAACGTATAAGTACCGCTTAGGCGTTTGAAGCCGTATCCCCTTAGGCAAGATGCGCGATAACGGCATCGGCAAAGGCCTGCGTGCCCACGGCGCCCTCAATGGAGCCGGTCTGGGCACGACGCACGTCACCGGTAACCTGCTCGCCCTCGTCGAGCGTGGCAGATACGGCGGCGCGAATGCGATTGGCAGCTTCATTCTCGCCCAGATGATCGAGCATCATGGCGGCAGACAGAATCTCGGCCGTGGGGTTAGCGATATCCTGGCCAGCGATATCGGGCGCGGAGCCGTGCGTGGCCTCAAAGATGGCACAGTCGGCTCCGATATTGGAGCCGGGGGCCATGCCAAGGCCACCTACAAGACCGGCGCACAAGTCGCTGACGATATCGCCATACAAATTGGGCAGGACCAGAACATCGAAGTCGTTGGGGTTCTGAACCAGACCCATGCAGGTGGCGTCGACGATCTTGTCGTTGAACTCGATATCGGGATAGTTGGCAGCCACCTCGCGAGCCACGCGCAGGAAGAGGCCGTCAGTCGCCTTCATGATGTTGGCCTTATGCACGGCCGTCACCTTTTTGCGGCCGCAGCGGCGAGCATACTCAAAGGCGTACTCCACAATACGGCGGCTCTTGGCGATGGAGATGGGCTTGATCGAGATGGCGGAATCCGCGGCGAAGGTTTTCTGACCCGAGCGCTCGACAAGCTGTGAAAGCTCCTCGACCTCGGCAGCGCCTTCGTCGAACTCAATACCAGCGTAGAGGTCCTCGGTGTTCTCGCGCACGATAACCAGGTCGACATCGCGGAAGCGCGAGCCATCGCCCGGTTGCGACAGGCAGGGGCGCACGCAGGCGTACAGGTCGAAGTACTTACGCAGGGCAACGTTGACGCTGCGGAACCCCGTACCGACCGGCGTGGTGATGGGGCCCTTGATGGCAACTTTGGTCTGGGCGACGGCATCGAGTACATGCTGGGGCAGCGGCGTGCCAAACTCGTCCATGACGCCGGCACCGGCCTCCTGGACGTTCCAATTGATCTGGACACCGGCGGCCTCGACCACGCGGCACATGGCCTGCGTAATCTCGGGACCGATCCCGTCACCGGGAATCAGGACTACATCGTGCGCCATAATCTGTTACTCCTCGTCTTCGGCGTCGTCAGATTTTTTAACGCTAGCACGCTTCTTCTTTTTGGAGAGATCCAGGCCAAAACGTTTAACAAGCATTTCGCAAATCTCGCTCGAACGGGCCTTGAGATAGCTGCCCTTGCCGTTCTCGGCATCGAACTTAAGGCGCAGCGCAAGCTTCTCGGCGATCTCGGCATCGATCTCGCCTTTGCCAAACTCGTACAGGCAGCCGAGCATATCGCGATACTCGAGGTCACCGTGGTAGCACTGGATGGCCTCGTCCAGGATGGGCCAAGCCTCGCGCGAACGCTCGACGCTCGTGGCACCCCATACGCACAGCAGGCGGAAGGCGGCATAGCGCAGCGTGGAGGAAATCTCGTCAAACAGTGCGGTCTCGGCGCCCTCAAAGGCATCACCCAGCTGGTCGGGGCAGGTGGTGGCGAGCGCCGCCAGGGCATCGAGGGCCTCCCAGCGAGTCTGAGCCTCGGGCCGGTCGAGCGCCTCGATCAGCGCGGGCACGCAGGGCACGACGCGCTGCGGGTCGCGCTCGGCAAGCAGGTGCAGCACGCGGGCGGCAAACTGGCGGATACGGCGCGTGGGGCAGCCGAGCTCCTGGACCAAGCGGTCGACGGTGTTCTCGTTCTCCTCTGCCAGCTGAAGCTGTGCCAGCTCCTCGTCGGTGAGCTGTTCGTCTTTGTTTTCTGCCATAGTTACCTCTTCTTACTATTTCTTAGTGTGCCTGCCAGCACCCTTGCTGTCATCGGTGACCGAGATGAGCTGTCGGTCAGCCGCGCCATTGCGACGCGCGCGGCGGCGCTCCTCGGCGTCTCCTGCGTCGGCGGCGGCGCGATGAGCCTGGTTGACGTTAAAGACCTCATCGTGCTTGCGCCACGGACCAACGGACTCGCCAAAGCTCATCTTAAGGCCGGCGATAAAGCCGCCAAGCCAGCCGATCGGCGCAAACTGCACCAGTGGGAACAGCGAGAACACCCAGGTCAGCAGGACGACTGCCGCCGCTCCTGCAAAGTTGGCAATCCAGTAGTCGCGCTTGGTGACGACGCGCTTTTCGCACGCCCACTGGCCGCACAAAAAGCCAATGTAGATCGCAAAGAGAAAGAGCACTAGTGCAAGCACCACGAACGTCCAGCTCATGGGCGCTACTCCTCGTGATGGTGGCCGCAGCAGCACTCGTGGCCGTCGTCATGGCCGTGGCCGCCGCAGCACTCGTGGTCCTCGCCATGGTGGTGGCCACAACCGCACTCGTGGTCGTCGCCATGCTCGCCGCAACCACAGCCTTCCTCGTGAGCACCATGCTCCTCGGGACGATACTGCGACCAGTCCAGACCGGCGGCAATGGCGTCGGCCTCCTCCTTATAGAGGACATTGATGGCCTGGGTACCCAGCTTGGCACCACCGATGGCGTCGAGCATGTCATAGAGCGTAAAGGCCACGTCGGCGCCGGGCAGCGCAAGCTCGCGGTCGTCGGCATAGGCGAGCGCCAAGCGAAGGTCCTTGATGAAGTGCTCCACCATAAAACCGGGCTTGTAGTCGCCGTCGAGCGCCTTGGGCGCCAGGCTCTCCATGGCACCGGACTTGCCGGTGCCGCCCAGGATCATCTGACGGGTCTTCTCCATATCAAGGCCGCTCAGCTCGGCAAACGCCAGCGCATCGGCCATGCCGACCATGCAGGCGCCCAGCGACACCTGGTTGGCGAGCTTGGCAGCCTGGCCCTTGCCGGCGCCATCGAAGCAGCAGATGGTTGCCGCAAAGGTGGAAAGGATATCGCGGACCGGGGCAATGTCGTTCTCGGTAGCGCCCACGATAGCCGTAAGCGTGCCGGCGATAGCACCCGACTCGCCGCCGGTGACGGGGCAGTCAAACGCCATGCGGCCGGAAACCTGGGCGGCCTCGGCAATGTCGCGCGCCAGCTCGGGCGAGCTCGTGGTGAGGTCGATTAGGACCGCACCGGGCTTAGTGCACGCGAGCAGACCGTCGCCCGCCAGGTAGAGCTCCTCGACCTCGGAGGGATAGCCCACCATGGTAAAGACGACGTCGGCATTCGCCGCGGCATCTGCCGGCGTATCGGCCCAGACGGCACCGCGCTCAACAAGCGCTGCAGCCTTGGACTTGGTGCGGTTGTTGACCGTGACGGGATAGCCAGCGTCCAGAATGTGGCCGGCGATAGGGGCACCCATGATTCCGGTGCCGATAAATGCGACAGAGAGCTTGTTTGCCATGAAACCTTTCCTTTTGGCTTGGGTGTTATTACCAGGTTGAATACTCGTTGCCAGCGTTTGAGCTGTGAGTCGAGGGCGATTACGGACGCAGCGCTTGCCTACTGGCCGCGCACGCGGCGGGCGATGCGGTCGGAAAGCGACGCCTTGTCGGTGCGGTTCTTGCCCCAAAACGCGCAGGCCACCATGCCGGGGCCCACGTGCGAGCCGATGGTGGGGCCCACGGAGCTGCGAATGATCGTGACGTCGGCGCAGCCCTCCTCCTTGCGGATGGCGGCTTCGAGCCAGTCACCGTCCTTTTCGGCATCGGCCGTCATGATGGCGATGGGCATGGTGCGATCGGGCACGTAGTTCTCGCGGAACGACTTGAGGATGGACTTGAGCGCCTTCTTGCGGCCGCGGTTGACGCCGATCAGCGACAGCGAGCCGGCAAGGTCGTAGGAGAGCTCGGGCTTGACGTCGAGCTTTGCCGTGAGCTGCGCCGCCGCGGGCGGAATGCGGCCGCCGGCAGCCAGCGCATCGAAGCTCTCGAGCGTAAAGTAGCCGTGCACGTAGGTCTTGGCCTCGTTTGCCCAATCGACCAGCTGCTTGGCAGTCAGTCCCGCCGAACGCTGGCGCACGGCCTCAAGCGCCAGGAGCTCGCCGGTCGCGCAGGGCAGAGCGTTGTCGACCACGTAGAGCTCAAAGTTGGGATACTCGGCGCGCACGGCATCTGCCGCCTGGCACGCGGAGTTGTAGCTCGACGACAGCGCCGAGGTAAAGCACAGGTAAACCGTGGGCGTGCCCTCTTTGGCGCACTCGGTAAAGAACTCGATATAGCGACCGAGCGACACAGCCGAGGTGGACACGCGGGCACCGGCGCGCATGCGGTCGTAGAACTCCTTAGGGCTCATGCTCGACCAGATGTCGTCCGTGCGCTCCTCGCCATCGATAATGAAAGGGAAGCCCAAGATATCGACATCGAGGTTCGCGGCGACCTCGGGGTTAAAGTCGCAGCAGGTATCGACGACGATACGGCAACGGTCCGAATGACCGGCGGATGCGGCCTTGTCCATCAAAGCGACTCCTTACGTAAAAAAGGCGGCCACCCGCATGGGATGGCCGCCAACCGTTAACTCATGCAAGTTAACGTATTTTACTCGTCAAGTGTTTCGATGCGGGGCTTGATGATGCCATATCCACCATTCTTACGGTGATACACCACATTGATGAGGCCAGTCGTCGCGTTCTCGAACACGTAGAAGTCGTGGCCGAGCAGATCGGTCTGCACCAGCGCCTGCTCCTCAGTCATCGGGGTGACATCGATGACCTTCTCGCGGACGAGCAGGTCGTCGTCCTCCTCGGGCAGCAGCAGGTCGGCCAGATCCTCGACGCGCTCGACCGGTGCGACATCCGCGGCGCTGGCACCGCCCTGGCGGTTGTCCACAACCTTGGTCTTGAACTTGCGCAGCTGGCGGGTGACCTTATCGGCGGAGAGATCGATGGCGGCATACATATCTGCGCCGTGCTCGGCGACGCGAATCACAGAGCCGCGGGCACGAACCGTGACCTCGACGATTGCCGGGTTGGGGTTCGAGGGGTTCTTCTCATAACGAAGCACGACGTCGACTGTCATGGGCTCGATATCGAAAACCTTGAGCGCCTCGCCGATCTTCTCGTCCACATGCGCACGCAGAGCATCGGTTACCGTCGTCTTGCGTCCAGAAACCTTGATATCCATACGTGGCTCCAATCTGCCTCGGGGACTTACTGTACTGGCTATGTACCCATTGCCGTGCATTTAATCACCCGAATTCCCAAAGGCCCGAATAACGACTGCTTGATACCGCATACCGAAGTCTCGCACTTTTCCGCGGCAAAGTGCGCTATATGAGGGCGTCGGCGGAGTTGGTTTTTCTCCTGGAAATTGCCCTTGAGCTGCTGGTTTTATCAAAATTGAAAAGCCGGGCTCCCCTATGGGGGAGACCCGGCCATGCGTGTTGAAACCGTGAAGAAGCGCCTTGTTCAATGTATGGCAGGCGCCACCCCTACCAATAACTAGCTATTGAGCTTGTTGATGTCATCGTCGGTGATGGCGCCCTCCTGGCTAGACGAGGGGCTGTCGCCGTTGTTATCGGAGGTGTCGCCATCGGAGGACTCGGTCTCGTTGGACGTGGATTCGGATGCCTGCACATTGGCCCCCGAAACAGTCTTGGCGGTAAGGTCATAGGGCATTTGGCCGTACCAGACGCAGTGGACCGCCTCGAGCGTGCCGTCGACCGTGATGTCGTCGAGGGCATCGCCCACGGCACGGCACAGCTCATCGTTAGAGCTAAGGCCTGCGACGCCAAGCGTGGAGGGCGTCTCGAGCGTGCCGACACAGGAGATCTGGCTCATCAGGCGCGCGAGGTAACCACCGGCCGTGGAATCACAGATCACGTAATCGACCTCGCCCGACTCGAGTGCCTCGAAGCACTCGTTGATGTTGGAGAAGGTCTTTTGGTTGGCCGTGATGCCCTGCTTGGCGAGCGCTTCCTGCGAGGCCGAGAAGGTCTGAACGCCCAGGGTAGCGGTGTTAAGGGTTTCGGTGGAAACGCTCGGCGACTCGCCGTCACTGCTCTTGCCGAATACGGCGGGGGCGTCGTACAGACAGGTGCCAAGCGAGCTGATATCGCCGTCCGTAGAGCTGACGTCGCCAATGAAGATATCGGCCTTTTTATCGCTGAGCGCGGAATCGGCCGAGGATGCATCGACAAAAGCGACCTTGAGACCCATGCGGCATGCGAGGGCACGAGCGGCATCGACCGCATAGCCCGTGAGGTTTCCGTCGGCATCCTGCATGGCTTGCGGGGCATCGGAAGTATCGAGGGCGACCGTCAGGGTTCCCGGCGTGACCAGGGCATCGTCCGATACCGTGGGGGTAACGGTCTCGCGCTCGATCTGGTCGATCGTGGGCGTCGTGAACGTGGACAGTGGATTGAACGCGCATCCACTCAGGCCCAAAACGGCAATGACCGCCGCGGTCCCAGCACCCAACCGAGCTGCATGCATCAAGCTGCCCCTCACCATGTCCGCTACCCTGCCTTCTGTGTCGTATACGATCCGTGCCCTGCACGGAATATCGGGTTGTTCCCACCAGCTGACCTGGTATTTGACCCCACACTTGCGCACCGGGGCGTTTGCTCGGGAGGCCGCAGCCACCTTCACGACTGGCCCGCTCGCCCGCGAGGCGGTATTGCCCCAAAGAAAGTAGAACGGACGGTGCGGCTTACATCTAGGACGCGCCATGATCGCGCCGCGCGCACGCGGTCGCTTACGTGGATCCCTTTGACCGCGTCTGTCTTGGACTTGGATGGGCGCATTGCCCGTCCGCAACCACAGCCTGGCGGGAACGTAGCGCATTATAGCTAAGTTCAAGCTAAAGTTTAAGGTTAGGTCGTCATTCGCACCGCGAGTACAGATTTCGCAGGTCGAGGCGGGCAGCACACGGCGCTCTTTATCGGGATGGAAGTCCCTCCAACTGATGTGACCCATATGCCGGCGCTCGGCGCGCATCATGCGTAGCGCCGAGGCGCCGGTAAGGATCACAGAGGCTGCCAGTTGCTCGCCTGCCGGCTCGACGCGCCGCGCAATCTTCACTGCCACAAAACCGCCCCTACCAAACGCGTGCGATAGCGAGGCCATCGACGGCTTTGGCGCCGGCGCGCTTAAGCTCCGCCGAGGCCGCTGCCATTGTTGCGCCCGTGGTAATGACATCGTCGATGAGCAGCAGACGACAGCCACATACATCCTCGACCGTCTCGTACATGTCCCGGGCATGTTCCCGGCGCTCGGCGCGACCGAGTTCGCGCTGGTCGCCATGACCGTATTTGACCAAGGCGTCCAGCAATGGCACGCCCGAAAGATCGCAAAACGAGCGCGCGATTGCTTCCATGTGATCAAAACCACGCCGCCGAAACGCCGCCGCAGTCGCGGGCACAAATACCACCGCGTCGGCACCGGACAGCACGCCGCCGTAACGGTCGGGGGCTGCTGCCTGGGCATGCAAGGCGGTGTCGTAGAGCAGCTCTGCCAGATACGGTGCCAGACGGCGCTCGCCCGCATCCTTGTATGCCTTGATGATGCGCGGCAACGGATGTGCATAGACAGCGCACGCCAGGCAGCGATCGAGGGCCTTAGCCACCGCCGAAGACGCACCCTCGACCGAGCACTCGGTACACAGCAGGTCTCCAAACGGAGCGCCGCACCTCGTGCAGCTGTGGCGCGGATCGACAAGCGTGAGCGACGCCAGGCACTCCCGACAAATAAGCGCACCGGCACGCTCGCAACCGGCGCATCGCGTGGGCGAAAGAACCTCGAGTGCCTCATGCGCCGCGCGCTCGGCAAACGGTAGCAATTCATCCGCAAACGGCAAGATGCCGGCACTCCGCAAGCGGCTCAAACCATTCAGATAGTTATTTATGACAAAACCCTCCCTACGCTTGGGCGAAGGGAGGGTTGTCGATTCAGTGCCATGATACCCCGTTGCACTTGGGGTCAGACAAGTCGAATCCGCTTGAGGGCGCTATTCGCCGGCAGGCGGTTGCGGTGCGGACGAGGTGTGGGTCGAGCCTTCGCCACCATCCTGGCGCGGCTTGCGGGAACGGCGACGGCGGCGGCGCTTCTGACTCTGGTCGGCCGAACCCTCGCCACTGCGATCCTCACGCGGTTCGCGCTCGTCGCGAGCACCGCCGCGCGAAGCCTTGGCGGCAGCTCCTCCGCCATCGCCGGGGCGACGGCGCGTGACCTTGACTTCACCATCCGAAACCTGATCGGCCACAGAAGGAACCGAGGGTTTCTGCTGCGTGCCCGAGGAATGGCGACGGCGCGGACGCGGCGCGCGCTCCTCCTCGCCACGTGGCCTGCCAGCCTTGTCGGCAGGCGCGTCGGAGGCCGAGGCACCCTTGGGAGCGGCACCGGCCTCGCGAGCGGCTGCGGCGCGGAAGGCGTCCTCGCGCTCCTCGCTCGACAGGTGGCGGCGACGACGGCGCGTGGGGTTCATGCCGCCGCCGCGGTTTTGCTGCTGGGGCTGCTGAGCCTCGCGCTCGCGAGAGGCGTTCTTGCCCGCGGTCTCGCCGTTGTCGACGGACGCCGCGCGCTTGCGGCGACGACGGCCGCCGGCCGCCTCCTCGGCCTCGGAAGCCTCGGCCTTGCCGCGGCCCTTTCCGCGGCCACGACCCTCGCCCTGGCCCTGACCGGCACAAGCATCGGATTCGGCATCGCGACGACGGCGCTTGGGCATCGACGTGCCGGCCAGACGGTCGGCACTCGACAGGCCATCGCCCACGTCGACGCCGTTCTCGCGATCGAGTTCCATGAGCGCCAGGCGCATCTCGGGCGACTCGATGCGCTCGAGCACATCGCGCGTCACGCAGTCGGGGCGGCAGCTGCAGCCCTGCTCGGCGGCCTTCTTTTTGCAGCCCTCCGAGCACGTCATATCGGCCAAGTTGACCTTAAAGACTTTACCGTTCTCCAGGCGCAGCACCAGCTGCTCACGCGGCGTGTCATATTCCTGGATACGCGCCTTGCCGAGCGGCGTATCGATGAGCGTCTTCTTTTTGGGCGCACGGCTCTTAAAGTCCTTGTACGCCTCGAACTCATAGCGCAGGCAGCACATCAGGCGGCCGCACACGCCGCTGATCTTAGACGAATTGAGCGGCAGGTCCTGCTCTTTTGCCATGCGAATCGAGACGGGCTCAAACTGTCCGCCAAAGCGCGTGCAGCAGAGCTCCTGTCCGCATTGGGCATAGCCGCCCACCAAGCGAGTCTCGTCACGCACGCCAATCTGGCGCATGTCAACGCGAATGTGCAGCGTCGAGGACAGGTCCTTGACGAGCTGACGAAAATCGACGCGCTCCTCGGCCGCAAAGTAGAACACGGCTTTCTCGCCGCCAAACAGGTATTCGACACCCACCGGCTTCATCTCGAGGTCGAGATCTTTGACCAGACGGCGGAAATCGACCATGGCCTCATCGCCCTGGATGGCCAGGTCGTCGGCAAGCTGCAGGTCGATATCGCTCGCCACACGCAGCACGGGCTTGAGCGGCTGACCGATCTCATCTTGCGGCACCTCGAAGGGATCGGCCGTGACCAGGCCGATCTCGGTTCCGCGCTCGGTGGAGCAAATGGCATAATCGGCCTCGAGGATATCCAGATCCTGCGGGTCAAACCACAGGTCGCGCGAGGCGTAGGTAAACTTAACGGGTACGACTAACGGCATTTCAGTGCCTTCCTGATATCGAACAGCATGACCTCGATGGCCAGCTGGGGAGTAACGTTTCTGGCAATGTTGCGCTCGGCGGTCGCGACCGCCTCGAGCGCCCGGGTGGCACCCGCAACATTCGTCGCGGCGGCAAGCCGCCCGATCGTGTCGCGCACGTCCTCGTTCACAATGTCTGCCGCCTCATCCTGAAGCGTCAGCAGCACGTCGCGCATGAGCGTCCGCGCGCTCGCCAGCGCTTCCATGATACCCGAACGCTCGCGCGCGTTGAGTTCGCGCTTGTTGCGGTCCTCAAGCTGCTTCAATGCTCCACGCGACAGATAATCGGCGTTTTGCTCGAGCACCTTTTCCTGCGTGGACTTGACCTCGGCAAGCGGAGCCTTAACGGCGACGATGAGCGACTTGGCGCGGCTGAGCACATCGGCCTCGTCGGCGGCGATGAGCGAATCGATGGCGCGGATCATCTGGCGGCGAGCATCCTGGCGCTCGGCGCTCTTAAGGAACTCGATGCCGCGCGTGGGGCTCCCCGCCACGGCGACCGCCATGCGACAGCGTGCGAGATCCTGGCCCGTCGCGCGGCTCACGGCCTTCGTGGCCACGGCGGGCGACACCAGCCGAAACGGCACGCACTGGCAGCGGCTCACGATGGTGGGCAACATCACGTCTGCCGAGGTGCCCAGCAAGATAAACATAACGCCCTCGGGCGGCTCCTCGAGCGTCTTGAGCAGTGCGTTGGCGGTGTTGGCGCGCAGCTGCTCGGCACGGTCGATGATGTAGACCTTGGCCTTGGCACGGATGGGCGCCAGCGGCACGTCGTCGAGCAGCTCGCGGGTCTGGGCGATGAGGTAGCCCGTGGCGCTCTCGGGCGTGTAATAGTGCACGTCGGGGTGCGTATGGCGGGCGACACGCACACAGCTATCGCATGAGCCGCAGCCGTCCTGCTCGCACAGGAAGGCTTGGGCGAGCGCCCAGGCGGCATCGAGCTTGCCGGCACCGGGAGCGCCCAAAAACAGGTAGGCGTGCGATGCGCGGCCGCTGGCGACGGCGTTGGTCAAAAAATCGCGTACGCGCTCTTGGGTGTCGAGCTTGGCCAGCAGGCTTGTCTGAGCGGGGGCCATGTTACTCGGCCTCCTGGGCAAGCGTGGCGGTGACGGCGTCCTGGGAAATGTCGAGACCGTACGCGCGAACCTGCTCGACCGTCTGCGCGAAGACGTCCTCGATGGAAGCGGTGGCGTCGATGAGCTTCACGCGATCTGGTTCCTCGGCGGCAATGGCACTAAATCCCTGGTAAACGCGCTCCTGGAACGCCATGCCCTTGGCCTCCATGCGGTCGACCGCACCACGGGCGGACATGCGCAGCGCCGCCTGCTCGGGCGTGATGTGATAGACGAGCGTGAGCGCCGGGTGCGTCCCCGCGACAGCAAGGTTGTTGGCGTCGCGTACCATCTGGCGATCGAGACCGTCGGCAAACGCCTGGTAGCAGGTCGTGGAATCATAGAAGCGGTCACACAGGACCACCTTGCCGGCCGCAAGGGCGGGAGCTATGACCTCGTGCACCAGCTGGGCGCGTGCGGCCTCGTAGAGCAGCAGCTCGCAGGTATCCCCCATCGCCGTATTGGCGGGGTCGAGCAGCAGGGCACGGATCTTTTCACTAATGGCGGTACCACCCGGCTCACGCAGGGTCACGACCTGGTAGCCAGCGAGCTCGAGCGCACGGGCCAGCAGGCGCGCCTGCGTGGACTTACCGGCACCATCGACGCCCTCGAGCGTGATAAAGCTATGTTGAGCGGGCTCAAAAGCCATGGGCGCAGTCCCTTCCTACAAGGCGCGTAAATGCAGATATATCAACCAAATCATGATACCCCAGGGGCAGGCGCACCCCAAATCCAACCTAGTCATTGGGGACGTTCTTAATTGACTGGTCGTTTAAGAACGTCCCCAATGACTAAAGGTGCCTTTCCAAAGTTGCGGTGAAATAGGGACTGACTGAAGCTCTAAGACCGCCAAACAGCCCCTATTTCACCGCAACTTATGATGGGGAATTTTGGACGCTGGGTATAATCGTCGTATTGAAATGTGGCGAAAGGAGTGGCAATGTCTCGGTATTGCGCCTCGTGCGGCAAGCTTCTTGCAGATGATGCCAAGTTCTGCACCTCGTGCGGTGCGCCCGTTGAACAGATAGCCGCGGGCAATGGCCAACCCGCGTTTGAGCAGACCGGGCCCCTTGATACGCCGCAAGCCAAGGCGGACGATCCCCTCGCTTATCGCCCCGACCCCGCCGCAAGCCCCGCGGCCGTCGAGACCACGCAGTGCATACCCGTCACGAGCGGCTCGCCCCAACAGCAGCCGGCTCCCGCATACGCGCCTGCTTCGCCACAGACCCCCGCTCCCAAAAAGAGCGGCACCGGGGCGCTTGTCGCCGTTATCGTTGCGCTGGTGGCAATCATCATCGCCCTGGTCATCTTCTTTGTGATCAAACCGTTCGACAACTCCGCCACGCAGACGACTGCCGAGGTTACCAAGCTGCACCACGATGTTGACGATGATGACCTCAAGCCCCTCGGCGACCCCAATAGCCTTTACGACGATGACGATGACGACGAGGACGAGGCTGGCGGCGAAGCAACCCTCTCCGAGCAGAACCTCTACCGTCGCCTGAGCGAATACTACGACCTGCTCGCGGACCTCGATAGCCAGGTCCGCGCCTGCGCGCAGGCCTTCAATGGTAGCTATCTGGAAGAAGATCGCACCACCCGTCAAAATCTCGCCGACGTCGCCGAGCGCACGGAGGAGACCATCGAGCAGTATTACGATATCGTCGAGGACCTGAACGTCCCCATGAGCTCCAAGAACTACAACTCCTGGAAAGACATCATTGCCCTGTATGACGACCTTGATCACCGCATCGACGCGATCTGCGATGCCTGGGAGATCAGCCTAAAGTACGCAAAGCCCTCGGACCATAAGGACGAAATCGTGGCGCCGCTGGCACGCGACAACGAGCCGGGAACCAGCAGCAACAAGTATCGCTTGGACTTTGAGGACCGCTATCCCAGCGCCAAACCCGTCGAGGTGAACTAGCGTTTTGTCGTTCCCGAGCTGGCAGTTAGGGACGTTCCTAAACTGCCGGTAGAAAAGGAACGTCCCTAACTGCCGAACAAAAAACGGGCGAGGATCATGGGACCCTCGCCCGTTTTTGTTTTGGGCAATGTTTCGGCTGCGCCGCTACTTGCTGGCGGCCGCCTTCTTTGTGGTCGTCTTTTTCGCGGCAGCCTTCTTGGCAGTCGTCTTTTTCGCCGTGGTCTTCTTCGCCGTACTCGCCTTGGTCGTCGTCTTGCGGCCGCGGGCGGGCTTCTTCTCCTTGGTCGGGCAGTCCATGTTGACGCAGATACGCCACGGACCGCGCGCCGTGTTGACCACCACGATGGGAGCGCCGCACTCGGGGCAGGTCTCACCCGTCGCCTCGAGCTTACCACGCGCCGGCAGCGGATAGCTCACGCCGCAATCGTCATAGTTGGTGCAGCGGATAAAGCGCTTGCCGCTCTTCTCGCTCTTGTGCGCAATCAGATCGCCATGGCGTCCGGCCTCGGCGCACACCTTGCACTCGCCCACCTTAAGGTCGGGCTCGTAATTGGTGGGACACGTGGGGTTCACGCAGATCTCGAAAGCCTTCTGGCGGAACGGCTGGCACTTAATGCGCGGTGCGCCGCATTCGGGACACACGGCCGCCTCGCCCTCGAGCGGGCTCACCTTGACGCCGCTCGGCACCGGATAGGTCACGTCGCAGTCGGGCCAGCCCATGCAGCCGATAAAGCTGCCGCGGGTCTTGGCGCTCGTCTTCATAACCAGATCCTTGCCGCACTTGGGGCAGGCGCCCACGCGCGCATCGGCCGTGACGGCATCGCTGATGGCGTCGCCCAGCTCCTGCGTATGCTTGAGCAGCTCATCGAGCACGCCGGCCAGCAGCGCGCGCGAGTGCGTCACGACATGCTCTTCGGTATCTTCGCCGCGCTCCACGCGGGTCATGTCGCCGTCGAGCTCACTGGTCATATCGGGGCTCGTGATGCGCGGGGCAAACTGCGACAGTGCATCGATGATGGCGATACCCAGCTGACTCGGCTCCACGGGATCGTTTTTGAGGTAGCGCACGGCGTACAGGCGCTCGATGATGCTCGCGCGCGTGGACTTGGTGCCCAGGCCGCGCTTTTCCATCTCCTGCACGAGCTTGCCCTGGCTGTAGCGTGCGGGCGGCTCGGTCTGCTTGGCCTCGAGCTTAATGTCGAATACGTCGACCGTGTCGCCCTGCTCCAGCGGCGGCATCTGCTCGTCGCGCTTGAGTCCGTACGGGTATGCCTCGCGGAAACCCGGGGTCACGAGCACATCGCCCGAAGCCACGAACGGCTCGCCGTTCACGTCGAGCTCGAGCTTGGTGTTCTCGATGGTGGCGGGGCCCATAAGCGTCGCCAGGAAGCGACGAGTGATGAGGTCGTAGAGCTTGCGCTGGCCACCGTCGAGCGTGGACGGATCGCCCTCGCCCGTGGGGTAGATAGGCGGGTGGTCGGTGGTCTCGACCTTGCCGCGCGTGGGCTTCATGGGACCGGCGAGCACCTTTTTGCATACGGGCGCCAGCGCCGGGTTGATCTTTGCCAGATCGCTCACCACGGCGCCCAGATCGAGCGTCGCGGGGTACACGGTGTTGTCGACACGCGGATAGCTGATAAGACCCGCCATGTAGAGGGACTCGGCGATGCGCATGGTGCGTGCGGGCGAGATGCCCTCGGCCGCAGCGGCAGCCTGCAGCGAGGTGGTCGCAAACGGCGTGGGCGGCTGCTGCTTGCGCGAGCGCTTGGTCACCGCGGCAACGGTTGCCGTCGCAACGCCGTCGACATGGCCGTACGCCATCTCGGCAGCATCCTTGTCGGTAAAACGCGCCGTCTTGTGCGCGATCTTAAAGCGGTCGTCCTCGGCAGCAGCCTGCGCGGCAGCCATGCCGCGGATCTGCCAGTAGTCCTCGGGCACAAACGCCATGCGCTCGCGCTCGCGCTCGACCACCAAGGCGAGCGTCGGGGTCTGCACGCGGCCGGCAGAACGCACGTTGCCAAAGCCGCCAAACTTGGCGAGCGTCAGGTAGCGCGTGAGCACCGCACCCCAAATGAGGTCGATGTGCTGACGACTCTCGCCGGCATCGGCCAGGTTCTGGTCGAGCGAGACGAGGTTATCAAAGGCCTGCGTGATCTCGGCCTTGGTAAACGAAGAATACTGGGCGCGGGCAACCGGCAAGTCGGGCGCAACCTCGCGCACCTTGTTGAGGGCGTCCGAACCAATCAGCTCGCCCTCGCGATCGAAGTCCGTGGCGATGATGACGCTGTCGGACTTCTTGGCAAGGTTCTTGAGCGAGCGAATGAGTTCTTTCTCGGCCGGCAGTTTGATAACGGGCGCCCAGGTAAGGTAGGGCAGGCTCTCGAGCTTCCAGCCTTTGATGGAGATACCGTCGGCAAGGAACGGTTTGCGCTTGGTGTCATAGGGCGGACGCGCCAGGCCATCGGGTATGTCGGCCGGCAGCATCTCGCCGTCCTCGGTGACCGAGTACCAACCCAGCTTTTTATCGAACAGCACGCTGTCGCAAAAATCGGGCGCAAGGATGTGACCGGCAAGGCCGATTGTCACGCACTCCTCGCCCTTCCACTCAAAACGGTAGATGGCGGTGTTGTACACCTTGTCCTTTTTGGGCTTGCCCGTGGAAAGACGCTCGGCAATCTGACGCGCGGCGTCGTTTTTCTCGGCGATGATGAGCTTCAAAAGAGGCTCCTATCTCGTGTGTCTGCGGCTGCGCCCGCACGTACGACGGCCGACTTACGCCCTTGTTTGTTCGATCTGCCCGATGAGCCAATCGCACCAGGCATCCATGCCCTCGCCCTTGCGTGCGCTCACGGCAAACCGCGGCGCCTGCGGATTGAGGTCATCGAGTGTCTTAGTATACCTATCCATGTCAAAATCGAAAGCCGGGGCCACATCGACCTTGTTGAGCAGCTGTGCGCCAGCGTGCTGGAAGATGCCCGGGTACTTAATGGGCTTGTCGTCGCCCTCGGGCACCGAGAGAATCATGATGGACAGGTTCTCGCCCAGGTCAAAGTCGACCGGACAGACCAGATTGCCAACGTTTTCGATAAAGATAACATCGATGTCTTGAAGGCCCACTGCCTGGTCGAACGCGTCAACGGCCTTCATGATCATGTTGCCCTCGAGGTGGCACAGACCGCCCGTGTTGATCTGAATGGCGGGCATGCCGGCTTCCTTCATGGTGATGGCGTCGACATCCGAGGCGATATCGCCCTCGATGACGGCACAGCGCAGGCCGGCTTTGTCGCGCAGGCGCTCGTTGGTGCCCAGAATCGTGGTGGTCTTACCAGAGCCGGGACTCGACAGCACATTGATCACATAGGTGCCTGTCTCTTTGAATCGCTGACGCAGCTGATCTGCCAGGCGCTCATTGCGCGACAGAATTGGCGATGCGATATCAATAGTTTTCTCGGCCATACTCGGCACTCCTTACTTCTACCATTTATACCCCGTCCCCAAATGGCAGGCTGGTTAATTGTCGGGGGTTTCAATCTCGATGCTGGCGATGTCGAGCTCGCGGCCATGCAGCAGGCGCACGTTGGTGCCGCCACACTGAGGACAGCGGCAATGGAAGCGGTCGTGCTCAAAGACCTCGCGGCAGTCCAGGCACTCGCTTTGTGGATGGACTTCCTCCACGGCAAGCTCGCAGCCGCGCGTGAGCATGTCCTCGTCGCGAAACGTCTCCCACGCAAAGTCGAGCGCCTCACGCACAACTTCGGTCATATCCCCAATGCGCAGCGTTACCAAAACAGCGCGCGAGGCCCCCGCCCCACGCGCCGCGCGAATCACTGTATCGAGTATGCCGTTGACAATGCCAACCTCGTGCATACGGATTTACTCCTCGTCGTCGTCCTCGTCGTCGTTCGAGAACAGATCCAGACGGCTCACAAACAAGCCCTCCTTGCCATCGCGCGCGGTAATGACCACGCGGGCGATGGCGAGCGAAATCTCGTAGAGCGAGAGCAGGGCGCCATACATGAGACCCAGTGTAACGGGCGAGCCGTCGGGCGTAATCACAGCCGAGCCCGCAAGCAGGCCAACGTATACGTAACGCCAGGCACCGCGGAAGGCCGCATAGGACACGATATGGAAGACAGACAGGTAGAAGATGATGAGCGGCAGCTCAAACGCCACACCAAAGCCGATCATAAAGAGCAGCTCCATGTTGACGTAGTTCTCCAGATCGGGCAGCGCCGTAGCGACGGCCGAGGTTTCGCCGATGAGCCACTCAAAGCCCGCAGGGATGATGATGAAGTAGCAAAAGATTGCGCCCAGGAAGAACAGCACCGTCGAGGCGAGCACCGTGGGCACAACCCACTTGCGCTCGTTGGGGCGAAGCGCCGGCAGGAAAAACGCCAGAATCTGCCAAATGATCATAGGCGTGCACATGACAACGGCCATCTTGAGGGCCAGCGAAAAGCGCAGACCAAAGCCGCCGAGCGTGGTGGTGATGTAGAACTTGCCGTCCGGCACAAAGGAGCGGATGGGGTCTTCCAGGATGTCAAGCACCACGGGCGTGGCGAAATACAGCACGATGGCGGCGGCAAAGACTGACACGACCACGATGGTCAGGCGACGACGGAGCTCACCCAGATGATCGAAGAGCGGCATGCGCGCAGGTCCGATAGGCATTACTCATCGCCTCCCTTCGGGGCATGAGCGGCAGCGGCGTCGTCCTCGGCCTCGAGCTCGCGAGCGAGCTGGTCGACGACGGCCTTGCGCTTTCGGGGACGACGGGCGTAGAGGTCAGCCGTCGTGGGCTCTGCCGGCTCGGGCTCCGGCTCCGGCTCTGCAGCAGGCTCGGGCTCGACGGCGGCAGCGGCAGACTCGGGGCCCTCAGCCTCACCAGCAGCACCTTCGTCCTCGGCAGCACCCTCACTCGCGGCCTTCTCGGCGGCAAGGCGGGCACGGCGCTCGGCAAAGGTCTCCTTCTTTGCGGGCGCGGCCGTCTCGACGGCATCCTCGTCCGCATCGGAATCGTCATCGACGGCAGCCTTCTTGGGCTTGACCGGAGCCGAAGCGGCCTCGCTTACCGGATCGATAATCTCGGACTGAACAACAGCCGTCATCTTTTCCTGCGTCTCGCGGAACTGACGGATGGCACGGCCGATCGTGCGGCCCATCTGCGGGAGCTTATCCGGGCCAAACAGCAAAAAGCCGAAGACCACGATGATCGCGAGCTCACCCTCTCCAATACCAAACACACATACCTCCAAGGCTCGATGTGAGTCGAGCCCGCACCGCGCCATTCGGCCGGAACTCGTCTATTCATTCGGTCAAGTATAGCGCCCGGACGTCAAAACATCCGAGCGCATCACAAACATATACCAAACGGCACGCCCTTTTTGGGGCAGGGCTTATGCCGCCGTAATTGAAATCTCCTGGTCGACACCCAGCAACTGAACCACGCGCATCACCGGGGGCTGCACGTTGACGCAGCCAAACCGCTTGTCGTGATCGGCTGCGTGGTGTGCGGCGCCCACAAGTACGCCAATACCTGTCGAGTCGATATAGCTCACCTGGGCAAAGTCGAGCTCAACGGCCTCGGTGGGCTGCTCGAGCGCCAAGTCGATGGCGTTACGCAAGCTATCGGCGTTAGAGATATCAATCTCACCGGTCACCCTGATGGTGTAGAGCTCCGGCGTGGGGTTGGTGGAAATACCCAAATCCATGTATACGCTCCTTTGCGTATCGAGAGTGCGGATGGTACTGGACGCGGATTTGCGGGGCCCTACGCGTTAGGCGCGCTCGGCACGAGCAAGCTCGGCAGCGACGAGCTTGACGGCCAGCACCAGCACGTCGAGTGCGGCCTCCAGGTCCTCGACCGTGGGATAACTCGGCGCGATGCGGATGTTGGTGTCGCGCGGATCCTTGCCATAAGGCCAGGTGGCACCTGCCGGCGTGAGCTTGACACCCAGGTCGGCGCAAAGCGCGGCGACCTTTTGGGCCGAGCCCTCGGGGCCATCAAAGCTCACAAAGTAGCCGCCGCGGGGATGCGTCCAAGTAGCGCAACCCGTATCGCCCAGGCCCTCAGTGAGCTTGCGCTCGACGGCCTCAAAGCGCGGACGCAAGAACTCGGCATGCTTTTTCATGTGCTCCTTGACCGCCTCGATGGTGGGAAGGAAGCGCACGTGGCGTAGCTGGTTGAGCTTGTCGGCGCTGATAAGACCGGCCTTCAGGCGCTTGGAGAACTCCGCGATGACCGCGGGACTCGCACCGATAAAGCCGATGCCCGCGCCCGGGAAGGTGATCTTGGACGTCGAGGCGAATGCCACCACGCGGTCCTCGGTACCCGCCGCGCGGGCAAGATCGAAGATGTTGGCGAGCTCGTCGGTCTCGTCGTACAGGTCGTGCACGCAGTAGGCGTTGTCCCAAAAGATGCGAAAATCGGGCGCGGCCGTGGGCATCTCGACCAAGCGGCGCACGGTGTCCTCACTAAAGGTGATGCCCGTGGGGTTGGAATACTTGGGCACGCACCAGATGCCCTTGATGGAGTCGTCGGCGGCAACCAGGCGCTCTACCTCGTCCATGTCGGGGCCGCTGCCGGTCATCGCGACGGGGACGTTCTCGATACCCAGGTCGGCGGTGATGCCAAAATGACGGTCGTAGCCAGGAACCGGGCACAGGAACTTGACCTTCTTACCGTCGTGCGCGGCCTCATAAGCCTCCCAAGGCTCGCTGCCGCACGAGCCGCAGCGCCAGAACATACCGGCGATATCGTGCTCGATCAAAAGGCTCGACGAACCCAGTACGAGCGTCTGATCGGCGGGGCAACCCAGGAACTCCCCCGCCAGCTTGCGTGCCGAGGGGATGCCCTCAAAGCAGCCGTAGTTGGAGCAGTCGACGTTACCGTCGTGCAGATCGGCGTCGGCATTGAGGATATCGAGCATGGGGCGCGAGATGTCCACCTGGGAGGGCGACGGCTTGCCGCGCGCCATGTCGAGCGCCAGGCCCTTGGCCTTGACCTCGGCAACCTCGGCTTTGAGAGCCTCGATGGCGGCATCGAGTTCGGTGGTTTCCATCTTCTGGTAGATCGTCTGCATGGGTGCGACCTTTCGCAAAGCGGGACGTTGCAGTTTGTCTAAGTATAGACCGCTACCGCCGCAACGGTATGAAGCCGTGATAGATTAAGTCCATCGCAATGAATTACGATATCCACCGTATGACCCGTATAGCCGCATGGCACATCCAAGGAGGCAGTATGGAATACGGCTCTTTTCAAGCCGAGGAGTTCGGAGACCTGCAGCGTCTGGTCGACGGCTTGTTTTATGACCGTAAGGCCCTTGACCGCCTGGATCTAATCGTTCAGGCGGAGATCTTGGACCTGGCGCCCGATCTCATGGAAATCGTGAATCTTTTGCCGCCCGGCCACTACGACCGCCAATCGCTTTGCGACCAGCTTAACTCGGCCCTTGCCGCCCACGGCTGGGGCGCCGTCTACGGCACCGTGGAATAAAAATGGCAAATAAATGAAACGCCGTTTGTGACAGTGCTCACAAACGGCGTTTTTTCACACGAGGGCATCCGGGGCATGTCCGGCCCCGGTTTTCGCGCTCCTACTCGTCCTTGGGCGAAGGGTGCTTGCAGACCACGCTCATGTAGATCATGCCCAGCACGGCCGCGGTAACAGAACCGGCAAGAATGGCGGCCTTGGCGGCCAGAACCTCGAACTGGGCCGTCGGGAAGGCGAGGCCGCTGATGAGGATCGACATGGTAAAGCCGATGCCACCCAAAATGCCCACGCCGGCGATCATATGCCAGTTAACGTTATGAGGCAGCTCGCAAGCCTTAAGCTTGACCAGGGCAAACGTTACGCCAAAGATACCGATCGGCTTACCCAGCAGCATGCCAAAGTACACGCCGAGGGTCACCGGGTCGGTAAGCAGCACGCTCATGTCCACGCCCACCAGGCGAACCTGCGCGTTGACAAACGCAAAGATCGGCAGGATCACAAAGTTGACCGGCGTGGAGATCAGGCGCTCCATGCGGATGAGCGGCGGGGTCACACGGTGCATGACACGCTCGACCTTGGTAGTCGAAAGGGTAAAGTCGTGCTGGCCCAGGATGTGCGCCTCGTCGTCGTAACGGTCGTCGAGCAACGGCAGGTACTCGCCTAGCCAATCGGTAAGGCTATCGAGCTTAACACCGCACTTGGCCGGGATGGTGAAGGCCAGGATGACACCGGCAAGCGTGGCGTGCACGCCGCTCTTAAACATGCAAAACCACAGCAGCAGACCAAGCACCGAGTACGGGGCAAGGCGATAATGCTGAGTTTTGTTGAGCCACACAAGTGCGCAGGTCACAACTGCAGCGGCACCCAGCCAAAACGGACTAGGGCTCTGGCCGTAGAAAATGGCAATGGCGGCGATGGAGATGAGGTCGTCGGCGATGGCGAGCGTCGAGAAGAACACGCGCACGCCGTTGGGCACGCGATTGCCCAAAAGCGACAGCACGCCCAGCGCAAAGGCAATATCGGTTGCCATGGGGATGGCCCAACCGTTGCGGGCGCCGGCATGGTTAAAGATCAGGTAGATGCAGGCGGGAACGACGACGCCGCCCACGGCTGCCAGCATGGGAAGCATGGCCTGACGCGGATTCTTGAGCTCGCCGACCGTCATCTCGTACTTAAGCTCAATGCCCACCAACAAAAAGAAGATCGCCATGAGAAAGTCGTTGACGAAAAGCTCGACGGTGAGGCCAGCCGTAAGGTTGCCCAGACCCACATACAGCGGGGTCTCCAAAAAGTGATGGATAGCCTCGTAGACATCGGTGTTGGCGCAGATAACGGCGGCGATGGCGGCGATGACCATGACGGCGGCGGAAATCGTGCCGTTCTCGGCGATGCGCTCCCAGATGTCATGACGTTCAAAGCGCTTGCGCTCACGAACGTTGAACAGCTGCTCAGTTGCTGCCATGGGCGGCTCCTTTCACGGGAAAGCTCCCGTCTTAAAAAAGCACGGCCCGCCCAAGTGGCGGCACCGCGCTCCAACGTATTACGCTTGCATCTAGCCTACCCTGCACGACAAGCACGCAGGCGTGGCCGAAAAGCGGAACCACAGGTTGAACATTATTTGCCCAACGGTACGGGCGCCCCTGTCCAATAGAGGACACGGTCCCGCGCACAAAAAACGACCGGAGCGCGGGGCGTCCGCGGTCCGGTCGTAGCAGGTTACAAAACCTAGCAGGCGGCCATGATGGGGGCAGCGACCTGCTTCTTACGGGAGAGGACGCCCGGCATCCAGACGCCGTCGTGCTCGTCGGCAATGCCCAGGCCCTTCTGAGCGGCCTCGGTCTCGCCCTCGAGCAGGACCTGCGAGCCCTCCTCCATGATGTCGGTGATGCACAGGACGATGCCGTCGGCACCCTTCTCGGCGGCGTAGGCGCGCATGGCCTCGCGGATCTCGTCGATCATGCCGAGAGCACGGCTCTTGTCGACGGTCTCGTACTGGCCGATGAGCAGCTTCTTGCCGGCGGGCTCGAACATCTTGATGTCGTTGCCGACCATCTCGGCTGCGGTGAAGGAGCCGGACGGACGGGTGAGGAAGACCTCCATGCCAAACTTGACCGGGTCGACACCCACCTGCTCGCCGAGCTTGGCGGCGACGGCGCGGTCGACATCGGTGGTGGTGGGGCTCTTGAGCATGAGCGTGTCGGTCATCATGGCCGAGAGCAGCAGCTTGGCCTGAACGTCGGAAAGCTCAACGCCGAGCACGCCGGCGAGCTTAGTGACGATGGTGCAGCTGGAACCCCAGGGCAGGCAGATGTAGTGCAGCGGGCCGGCGCTCTCAAAGTCGCCGATGCGGTGATGGTCAACGACGCCAAAGACCGTGGCGTCCTTAAGGCCGGCGACGGACTGGGCGGACTCGTTATGGTCGGTGAGAACGACAAGCTGGCCGGCCTCGACGGACTCAATCACGCGGGGCTCGGCAATGCCGGCGTCTGCGAGCAGCTTGGCGGACTCTGCCGGAAGCTGACCAAGAGCGCAGACCTCATAGGTGTTGCCGGCATACTCAACCTGGTTGAGCAGCTGAGACAGAACGACGGCGCTCATGATGGCGTCGTTATCGGGGTTCTGGTGACCAAAGACAAGAACGTTTGCCATGGGTATCCTCCACTTGGTATGTGTACTTAGACGTAGCTATGTTAGCACGCTGGCAGCTGGCCTTTGGGGACGGAAGGGCCACGGCATATTTTGTGGCAGGTATGGGGGCCAAGGCTGTCCCTTTTGCACCATGTTGGTGCAAAGTAACCTGGCCCCCTTGCACCAGCTATTTACCGGCAGCGCGCAGGGCTACGTAGGCAGAACCGATGATGCCGGCGTCGTTTCCGAGCGAGGCAACCTTAATGGGCGTCTCGCGCGAGGCGGAAAGCGCGTAGCGCTGGAAGTACTCGCGAACCTTATCGAGGTAGACATCGGCCGAGGCGGAGGCGCCGCCGCCGATCAGGAACATCTCGGGATCGACCACGTTGGCAATAAGCGCCAGGGCGCGGCCGAGATAGTCGGCCATGGTATCGGCCGCGGCCAGCGCGAGCTTATCACCCTCGCGGCAGGCTTGGAACACGTCCTTGGAATCGGAGGGGCCGGTGAGCTCGATGGGCTCGACGCCCGCCTTCTTGCACTCGGCAAGATAGTTGCTCACCACGCCGGTGGCGCTGGAATACTGCTCCAGATGGCCATGACCGCCGCAGCCGCAAGTGCGCTCCTCAGCCGGATTCAGGCACATATGGCCAATCTCGCCGCCGGCGCCCACAACACCCGACACCACATCGCCGTTGACGATAACGCCGCCGCCCACGCCGGTACCGATGGTGACCATCACCACATTCTGCACGTCCTTGGCAGAACCGAGCCAAGCCTCGCCCATGGCAGCGGCGTTGGCATCGTTCTCGTACTTAACGACCGCATCGGGGCAGTGCTCCTGAATGGCGATCTTCAACTCGGGCAGGTTAATGGCAATGTTGGCCTTGACCTTGGCATCGCCCGCTGCCGGAATGGGGCACGGAACAGCAAGGCCAATGCCCGCCACAAAGGCGCGCGGAATCTGTGCCTTGGCGACCACCTGGTCGATAGCCTCGGTCACCGCGGCAAAGCCCGCAGCGTCAACGATGGGAGGCGTGGGCACGCTGACCTTCGCAAGCAGGTTGCCATCCCCGTCGAACAGGCCCTCCTTAACCGAAGTGCCGCCGACGTCGATGCCGATGTAGTACTGCTTAGGTTCCATAGGGGCCCGCCTTTCTCGTTTAAACATTGTCTGTATGGTACCGCTCCCAAGGCAAAAACCTACCAAAAAGGGACAGGTTTGTTTTGGTAGGTTTTATCTGAGGAAATGCAGAATACAGGATTCGATTCGCTGGGTGCTAAATCGGTTCGGCCCCGTCCTCGGACCGATTAGATTTCTCAACACGACATTATTCGAATGTATATTTATTTAGAGCGCTTTTATTTTTAGCGCAAAGCGACTTTTAGTAATATATCTATCGAACTTTTCAATGACTCAATAGGGATACTTAGGTGTTGAATATACTTTCTTTTATACTCAATCAAGTCGGAAAGGAGGTTTCATGATTCCCAAATACGAGGCGATAGCTGCAGATATTCGTCGAAGTATTGAGGATGGCGCTCTTAAACCAGGCGACAAGCTTCCCACCGTCGTTGAGTTCTGCGAGCTCTATAGCGTTTCCAAAATCACCGTCAAACGAGCTATCGAGCAAATCACCGAGGAAGGTCTTGTTACCAGCCGTCGTGGATCGGGTACCTACGTTAAGGACACGGCGGGGCTTCCCGGCCAAGCGTTTTTCCAGGGCAAAAACGACCGTGCCCAGGGCTTTTCGTATGAGCACCGCGGGGAGAAGGTGACCTCGGTGGTCTACGATTTCTCGATTGTTAATCCACCAGCGGACATCGCAGCCCAGCTGGGAATTGCCGAGGATGACTTTGCCTATCACATCGTGCGCGTGCGTCAGGCCGATGAGAAGCCCATCGTTATCGAGTACACCTATATGCCACTCGAGCTGATTCCGGGCCTTAAAAAGAAGGACCTGTACGGATCGGTCTACGGCTTTATCCGCGAGCAATGTGGGCTGAAGATCTCGAGCTTCCACCGTACCATTCGCGCCGTGGCAGCAACCGAGGAAGAGGCTGAGCGCCTGGACACCAAACCTGGCTCTCCCCTGCTCGAGCTCAACCAGATTGGCTTTTTGGACAGCGGCGCGGCCTTTGAGTATTCGGTCTCGCGCAACGTTGGCGACCGCTTTGAGTTGCACAACGTAACGTTGGCATAGGTTTTTGTAGTCATGCGGGCGCTCGTTTTGAGCTGTTTGTGCAACGCCCGCGCAACACAATGGGGTATGAATATGTCCGATTTGATTAAACTGACGCCGATCTTCCACGAGAAGATCTGGGGCGGCCGTCAACTCGAAACCGTATTTGGCTACGACATTCCCGATGGACCCATCGGTGAGTGTTGGGCCATCTCGGCCCACCCCAACGGTGACTGCCAGATTGCGGAAGGCCCGTATGCAGGCCACACGCTGTCGTGGCTGTGGGCCGAGCACCGCGAGCTCTTTGGCAGGTGCGAGGGCAAGGAGTTCCCGCTGCTCGTTAAGATTCTGGACGCCAAGGACGACCTTTCGATCCAGATTCATCCCAACGACGAGTACGCTGCCAAGCACGAGAACGGCAGCCTGGGCAAAACCGAGTGCTGGTATGTGCTGGACTGCGAGCCCGGCGCCACGATCATCGTCGGCCAGCGCGCGCATGACCGCGCCGAGGCCGCACAGATGATCGAGGGGGGCCGTTGGGACGACATGCTCAACGTACTGCCGATCCACAAGGGCGACTTTTTCCAGATTGATTCCGGTACCGTGCATGCCATCAAGACCGGCACGCTCATTTTGGAGACGCAGCAGTCAAGCGACGTGACATATCGCCTGTACGACTACGACCGTCCCGGCACCGACGGCAAGCTGCGTCCGCTGCACATTGAGCAGAGCCTCGACTGCATCGACTTTGATGCTCAGGCTCCGACCGACGGCACGGTGGCCGCGCCCGAGGTGAACGGCGTAACCGAGCTCGAGTCTAACTCCTGCTACACCGTCGATCGCGTGCGCGTCGACGGCAGCAAGACCTTGGAGCAGCGCTGGCCCTTCATGTGCCTGTCAGTCATCGACGGCAAAGGCACCGTCTGCGGCGACCCCGTCCACAAGGGAAGTCACCTGCTGGCACCCAGCACCGTCAGCTCCATTGATCTCGAAGGCCAGATGGAACTGATTATCAGCCACCTCTAGGTCGCGCCAACAACCAAAACGCAACAAGGGGCTCTCCCGACCATGTACGGAAGAGCCCCTACTCGTATCTATCTATCAGCCCACCCGGTTCTCCAGATCAAAAAGCGAACGAGCAGAGCGAGGTTCGAAAGCTGCAGGCTAAAACGCCACAAGGAAGAGGGCGCGCCGGGGGCTTTGGTCGATCGCGAGTTCCGCACGAGCCGGAGAGCACTTAATGTGCTCTCCGTGCGAGCAGGACTGTCCGAGCAGGCGACCAAAGCCCCCGGCGCGCCCGGCCAACCTCGCAGTTAGGCATTCAGCTTAACGATTGGAGCAAAGCCCTTCATAAGCTTTTTGGTCTGGCCGGTCTTTTCGAATTGGACCTCGATCATGTCTCCAGCGACCGAGATCACGGTACCCGTGCCAAAGGTCTTATGACTCACGGTATCGCCCGCGGCAAAGTCCTGCGACGCGCTGGCGCGATCGACCTTGCGCTCCACTGTCGGGGACACCTTGGACGACGGCTTTTTGGCTCGCGGTGCGCCCGAGCCAAAGGTCGAGGCAACGCGACCGGCGTCGGGCGAGACCCCACGATGGCGCTCGGTCCCGTAGCTGCTGCCGCCAAAGAAATCGTCGAAGCTCGATCCGCCACGCGAACCGGAACCGCCGGTCGAGCGCGTATGCGAACCAAACACCTTGCCGCCATACATATCCGAACCCATGCCCGAGCCAAAGGTGCCGCGACGGTCGCCGCGCTTCTCCCAGCCCGTGCCCTCAAAACCGGCAGAACCGATACCGCTAAACTCGATATCCTCAAACGGAATCTCGTTGAGAAAGCGCGAACGCGGGTTGGCGGAGGTCGAACCGTAGGTGCGACGCGTGGCCGCATAGGTCAAGAACAGGCGCTTGCGGGCACGCGTGATGGCGACGTAGGCCAGGCGACGCTCCTCCTCGAGCTTGCCCGGATCATCGCTGCCGCCAAAGTCGTGCACGTGCGGAAAGATACCCTCCTCCATGCCGGCCACGAACACCGCCGGAAACTCCAGGCCCTTGGCGGAGTGGATGGTCATCATGGTAATGGCATGCGTCTCGCCGGCCAGGGAATCCAAGTCGGAGCGCAGGGCCAGCCACTCCATGAGTGCCGGCAGCGCCTTACAGGTGAGCGGACCGTAGGTACGCTCGATCTCGCCGGCATGCACGGCAGCCGCCGGCAGCTCCGTCGGCGCGGCATACGCGTTGCCTGCGATGGCGGCGGCCAGGGCATCCTGCGGAGACAGCGCCGGAGCGGCCAAGCCATCGAGCGGATTGGAGCCCGCGGCGTCACGGGCGCCGACGAGTGCCTCAAACGAGGATGCCGGGACAGATGGCCCCGGTTCGGGCGCAGACACGCTCACCATGACGGGCTCGGGCTCGGCGCCGGCAGGCACGTCGGCAACACCGGCTGCGCGCAGCTCTTCTAGGCTCTCGAGCGTACCCTCGATATCCTCGTGCGTCTCCTCAAATTCGGCGGCAACGCCCAGAAATTCCTGGATGTTCTCGGCGCGGCTCTCAGATTCCATGGTGCCCTCGGCGCGAAACGCCTGCAGCAGGCCCGTCTTATCGACAATCATCTCGACAACGTCCTTGAGCTCGCCGTCCATGCGGCGGCCATCGCGCACCAGCGAGACAAAGCTCGACAGGCCGTTGCGCACCTTGGCGCTAAACATGCCGGTTTCGGCGCACGCGATCTCGCAAGCCTGGAAGAACGAGCAACGGTTGTCGCGTGCCAGCTGCTCGATCTTTTGGATTGAGGTGGAGCCAATGCCGCGGCGCGGTGTGTTGATGACGCGCTTGACGCTCATCTCGTCGGCCGGGTTCACGATCATCTTGAGGTAGGCCATGACGTCGCGAATCTCGGCACGGTCGAAGAATCGAGTGCCGCCTACGATCTTGTAGGGCACGCCCGCGCGCAGGAACATATCTTCGAGAATACGCGACTGGGCGTTGGTGCGATAAAACACGGCGATGTCGTCGTAGCTCGTGCCTTTGGCATGCAGTTTCTCGATCTCGCCGGCAATCCAGCGGCCCTCGTCGCGCTCGTCGCTCGCCTGGAAGGCCTGAATCTTCTCGCCATCGCCCTCGGCCGTAAACAGGCGCTTGTCCTTGCGCTGCGAGTTGTGGCGCACCACGGCGTTGGCGGCGTTTAGGATATGGCCCGTAGAGCGGTAGTTCTGCTCGAGCTTAACGGTCTTGCAGTTTTTAAAGTCCTGCTCAAAGTCCAAGATGTTGGTGATGTCGGCGCCACGCCAGCTGTAAATGGACTGGTCATCGTCGCCCACAACCATGAGGTTTTGGTACTTGGCGGCCAGAAGGTTGGCGATTTCGTACTGGACGTGGTTGGTGTCCTGATACTCGTCGACGCTAATGTAGCGGAAGCGCTCCTGGTACTTGTCGAGCACCTCGGGGCGGGTGCGCAGCAGTTCGAGTGTGCGAACGAGCAAATCGTCGAAGTCCATCGCGTTGGCGGCGCGCAGGCGGCGCTCCAGCTCCAGGTAAACCTGCGCGGCCTTTTTGTCGTTGGGGCTATCGGCGGATTTGAGCATGTCCTCGGGACCGATCATGGCGTTTTTGGCCGAACTGATCTTGCTGCGAATCATGTTGATGGGGAACTGCTTTTGCTCGATGCCGAGCGCCTGCATAATGTCACGCACCATGCGCTTTGAGTCATCGTCATCGTAGATGGTGAACTGACCGGTGTAACCCAGCAGGTCGGCGTCCTCGCGCAGCATGCGCACGCACATGGCGTGGAAGGTGCACACCCACATGCCGCGGGTACCGCTGGGAATGAGCGCCGTCAGACGCTCGCGCATCTCGGCCGCGGCTTTGTTGGTAAACGTGATGGCAAGAACCTGCCAAGGCTTAACACCCAGGTCGCCGAGCATATGCGCGATGCGGAAGGTCAGGACGCGAGTCTTGCCCGAGCCTGCGCCGGCGAGGACCAGCAACGGGCCCTCGGTGGTCAGGACGGCCTCGCGCTGGGCAGGATTAAGGCTGTCGATGTCGACGAGCGGCTTGACGGGCTTGGGTGCCGGCGCGGGAGCGTCGTAGATGTCGAGCGGAACGAGCTCGGGCTCCGGCGCAGCGGGGGCGGTGTATGCATCGAGCGGCACGGGTTCCGGCGCGGGCGGCATGGGTACCGCGGCGTTCTTTTCCCAGGGCAAGGGCTGGGTCATGGGCGACTCCTCATCTGACGGACGGCGCGCCTGCGGGCGACGCCATAGTTTGAGCCGTACCAGTATACCGAGCCGCGCGGACACCGATGCAAATCACACCACGACTCCGTGCGCCGCGCTCTGGCCGCCGCGCAGCGTCAACCAAGTTACAGGCCGAGCATAGGCTCCAGAACAAAGAAGTACGCGAGCACCACGATGCCCAGAATAATGCGGTAGACACCAAAGCACTTAAAGTCGTGACGGCGAACGAAGCCCATGAGCCACTTGATGGCAATAAGCGAAACCACAAAGGCCACGACGCAGCCCACGCCCAGAATGGCAATCTCGTTGGTGCCAAACGTACCGCCCTTAACGAAGTACTTGACCAGCTTGAGCGCGCTCGCGCCAAACATAACGGGAATGGCCAGGAAAAACGTGAACTTGGACGCCACCGAGCGCGTGCAGCCCAGCAGCAGGCCGCCGATGATGGTGGAGCCGGAACGTGATGTGCCCGGAATCAGCGAAAGCACCTGGAAGCAACCGATACCCAATGCGGTCTTCCAGCTCAGGTCCTCGAGCGTGGCGATGGATCCAAAATCCAAATCCTCGTCATTGTCATTGTCTTCGGCAATATCCGCCGCAGGCGCCGCGAAGTGTGCACCGGCGGGACGCCCGCCCGCCACCACAGCACGCGAACCAAACGAATCGGCAAGAGCGGCGTTCTCGCGCTTACTCGCACGCCAGTTCTCAATCACGATAAACAACACGCCGTACACGATGAGCGCCAGCGCCACGACGGGAGCGTTATAGAAATGCTCCTCCATCCAGTCGTTGAGCGGCAGACCGATCGCCGCGGCGGGAATACAGCCAAGCACAATCTTGCCCCACAGCACCCAGGTGTCGCGACGACCCTCCTTGCCCTTGCTGGGCGAGAGCGGATTTAAGTCGTAGAAGAACAGAACGCAAACGGCCAAAATGGCGCCAAGCTGAATCACGACCAGGAACATATTCCAGAATGTCTCGCTCACATTCATCTTGACGAACTCGTCCACCAAGATCATGTGGCCCGTCGACGAAACGGGCAGCCATTCGGTGATGCCCTCGACCAGGCCCATGAAGGCAGATTTTAGAAGCTCGATGATATCCAAAGGGACCCCCTCGTTTGTCACCCGCCGATAGTTGTTCTGCGGACGGTTGCGGGCGATGTCCCATTATCAACCGTTCGGCCGCGGCCGCGCCCACCCTTACCAAAAATCTCGCCCGTTCACAGAATTGCGAGCGGTCAAACCGAAATCCTTGGGTATAACTGCAACAAGCTAAAGTGTCCGGCGGCCAACACGTCGTCCGATGCACGAGCCCCGCGCCCGTGCGATAGACCAAGGAGGAAACCATGAACGAGGGCTATACCAAGGTATTTGTTTCACTCGACGGTACTGAGCAGCAGGATTTTGTGCTCACACGCGCTATCAAGGTCGCCGCAAACAATGGCGCCAAGCTGATCATCGGTCACGTCATCGATTCCACGGCGCTCGAGAGCGCCGGTTCCTATCCGGTCGACCTGGTCAACGGCCTGGAGGAGGCCTTTAAGAACTCCATCGCCAAGCAGCTCGAAGAGGCCAAGGCTAATCCCAACATTCCCGAGGTCGAAGTCATGATTCGCGCCGGCCGTATTCGCGAGACGCTCAAGGACGAGATGCTCGACGTGGTCAAGCCCGATCTGGTGCTCTGCGGCGCTCGTGGCCTTTCCTCGATCAAGTATGCGCTCCTGGGTTCGATTTCGACATTCCTGCTGCGCAACACCGACTGCGACATTCTGGTCGTGAAGTAGGTTCCTTCCCGCCGGCGCAAGGCCTGCGGGGTTATCACGCCGACGTCCTCGCCGCTTCGCGGCTGCGGGATGTCGGCTTAGATAGCCCCTCCCGGCCTTGCGCCTTCGTCACCGTACTTCAGCGAGTTAGCTGAATAGAGAGATGGCGTGCCGCCCTGGGTGGGCGGCACGTTTTGTTTGGGTGATTTTTTAGAGCCTCATAGCCATGTTCACGCTCGGGAACATGGCCATCCGCACCACAAGACGGCCCGACTACTCGAAGTATTGAAACTTGTTGGTCGAGAAAGCGAATGTTACGACAAAGCCTTCGCCGGAGTCGGATGCCGCGGTGACGTCGATGCCCATCTTGGAACACAGGCGCGCCACCAGGTAGAGGCCGATGCCCGTTGCGCGCTTGGTGGTGCGGCCGTTATCGCCGGTAAAGCCCTTCTCGAACACGCGCGGCAGGTCAGCCGCGCTCACGCCGCAGCCGTTGTCCGCGACGGTAAGCTCGATGCGCTCGCTTGCCAGGCCCTCGTCCAGCAACGCACCCGAAAACACAATCTTCGCGCCGTCCTCACGTGCATATTTAATGCTGTTCTGAATGAGCTGGCCCAGAATAAACTCGAGCCATTTCTCGTCGGTGAACACCTCAAAGTCGAGGTTCTCGCACACCGGAGCCACGTGCGCCGCAATGAGCTCGCGCGCGTTGGCTTTAATCGCGCCCGTCACCAAGCTCTTGAGACCCCAGCGGCGAATTAGGTAGTCGCGCTCTACGACTTCCGAGCGCGCATAGTACAGCGCCTGATCGATATAGCGCTCCACGCGAGCCAGCTCGCGACCCAGGTCATCCACGCGCGACAGGTCGTCTTCGCTGCCGTCCAGGTTTTCCAAAATCAGATGAGCCGCCGCCAGGGGCAGCTTGGCCTCGTGGACCCAGCTCTCGATATAGTCGCGGTAGTCATCGGTCTGGCGCCGACCTTCCGCCACCTCGTCGCAAGCGGCTTTGCCCACCCGGCGCAAGACCTCATATTCGAGCTCGCCCTCGGCATAGGTCGGGCATTGCACCATCTCCTGCACCCATGCGGGGCTCCCCAGCTCCTCTGCCGCGCGCTCCAGCTGGCACAGAAAACGACGACGGCGCACGTACTCGATCACGATGCCCAGCATGCCAAAGATAAAGGACACACCGACCGCCACGACCACGATGGATGCCGGGGCGCCGGCGACCGTCAGTACAAAACAGCTCAGCAGCACGCCGCAGGTCCACACGGCAACGGGAAGCAGTGCATCTTTAAAGAACTTGGCAAACGACATAACCGGCCCCTAGACCGAATAGCCTTGGCCGCGATGCGTCGTCAAATACCCCTTGATGCCGATTTTTTCGAGCGTGGTGCGCAGGCGGTTGATATTGACGGTGAGCGTATTGTCGTCCACGAAGGCGTCGGAGTCCCACAGGTCCTGCATGATAGCCGAGCGCGAGACGATCTTGCCCGCGCGGCCCAAGAGCAGCGAGAGGATACGCAGCTCGTTTTTGGTGAGCTCGGTACTGTCGCCGGTTGCCGTATTGGTGACCATGGAGCGGGCGAGGTCGAGCTCCAGCCCCTTGTGGACGAGCGTGCTGCGATCGCCCGCCGCCGCGGTGCGGCGCAGCAACGCATTGATGTGCGCCACGAGCACACGGGCGCTGTAAGGCTTGGGAACAAAGTCGTCCGCGCCAAGCGTCATGGCCATGACCTCGTCGATCTCGGTCGTGCGCGACGTGAGGACGATGATAGGAACCTCGGATTCGCGGCGAACCTCGTGGCAGATATGTTGGCCGTCCTTGACGGGAAGCGTGAGGTCGAGCAACACCAGGTCGGGCGCGGCGGCAAGGATATCGCGCGAGACATGCTCAAACGATTCGCAGGCCTCGATTTCAAACCCGGCGCGGGCAAGGATGTCGACAAGCTCACGACGAATGCGCTCGTCGTCCTCAACGACATAGATCAGCGCCATGGATTCCGCTCCCCTCTTGGTTGTCTTGCCCCATTATGACCGCGGAGCCGCAGGTGCGTGCCTCGCGAGGCACCAAGGTGACAGAACTGTTCGCGAACGAAAGCGTTTGGCTCGCCCCTCGCTCGCAACGGGAGCGAGGATCAAATGATTATTAAATCCCCGTCCCAGGAAAATCATTTAGCGGTGGGCACGGAGCTTTTCGTAGCCTTCGGCAAAGAAGGCAACCGTAGCGGCGTCGGACTCGACGGCGTCCGTCTCGGCGGCAGGGACCACGCCGTGCTCGTCACTCACCAGGAACAGCGCGCCCTTGAGCTGCGCGGGAATGTCCACGCGCGTGACCGGGATGCCCTTGGTCTGGGCCAGCTGCTCGATAAGCGTCGCCGTGCCACACAGGCACTCGTCCGCCGGTGCCACAAAGACCAGCTCGCCGTTGTTGACGGCGGCGAGCAGCTCGGGCGCCACGCCGGTTTCGTCGGCCTCGGAGCGGGCTTCGGCGGAGCGGGCACGCAGCGCCTTGGCCGAAGTATCGGCCAGCGGCTCGTACTCCCCTACCGTCATGGCGGCATTGCCGTTAACGTCGATCACCAGCATGAGCACGCCGTCGCGCGCGGTGTAATCGCCCTCGGCAAGCGACCACTCAACGTGCTGCTTGGCCCAGCTGAGCATGTTATGGGTGAGCGGCTCGCCCTGCACCAGGCGCTCGGACAGCGCACGAATGTGACGGTTGAGCATGGGCACCTTTTTGTTGGACATGCGCCAACGGCAGACAAGCGCGGGCTTGTCGAGCGTAAACTTCTCGACCGCCTCCTGATTGGCGCAAAAGTCCTCGTACGCACGCTGGTCCTCGGCATTGCCAAACAGCTCGGCATCATCCACAACGGCCATATCCAACCTTTCTCAAAAACATACACCGCACCGTTATACCCAAAAAAGCCGCCTGCACCAACCGGCACAGGCGGCAATAGATAGCTTTAGTTCGGGGCGAGCCAATACCGCTGGTGGAGCATAAGCCAGCGAGCCGGACCCAAGTGCCTCAGGTCGCCGCGAAAGAGGAGCGACGCGTACTTCTGTACGCGAGCGACGGTTTGAGCGGCGAGATGAGGTGCTTGGGGCCGGCACAGCGTCGAGCAGTTACGCGGTTTGGTAAAACCGCGTAACGATCATTAGTGGCGGAAGTGGCGGGCGCCCGTGAAGACCATTGCGATGCCATGCTCGTTGCAGGCCTGGATGCTCTCGTCGTCGCGCTTGGAGCCGCCGGGCTGGATGATGCAGGTCACGCCGTGCTCAGCAAGCACGTCGACGTTGTCACGGAACGGGAAGAACGCGTCGCTTGCGCAGGCAAAGCCGCCCTTCTCCACGCCCTCGCGCTCGCAGAAGTCCTCGGCGCGCTCGCAGGCAAGCAGTGCGGAGTCAACACGGTTGGGCTGGCCCGGGCCCATGCCAATGCCGGCCTTACCCTTGGAGACCAGGATGGCGTTGGACTTGACGCCCTTGCAGACCTTCCAGGCAAACTCAAGCTCGGCCATCTCGGCATCGGTGGGCTTGCGGTCGGTGGGGAACGTAAAGGTCGCGGGATCCTCGATCACGTGGTCGATCTCCTGCACCAGCATGCCGCCGTCGATGGAGCGCAGCTCCACCTCGGCGCCGTGGTCCACGCCGCCGGTAGCCAGCACGCGCAGGTTGGGGCGCTTGGCCATGCGCTCGAGCGCCTCGGCGGTGTAGCTCGGGGCGATGATGACCTCGACGAACTGCTTGTTCTGATCGGCAAAGTGCTCAACCAGCTCAAAGGGAACCTCGCGGTTGCAGGCGATGATGCCGCCGAAAGCGCTCTTGGGATCGCAGGCAAAGGCGCGGTCGTAGGCAGCCGTGATGTCCTCGGCAACGGCGGAGCCGCAGGGGTTCTGATGCTTGAGGATCACGCAGGCAGGCTCGTCGAACTCGCGAACCAGGTTCCAAGCGGCATCGGCGTCCAAATAGTTGTTGTAGCTGAGCGGCTTGCCCTGAATCTGCTCGGAGCCCACGAGCGGGAACTGCGAGCTCGCGGAGTTCTCGCAGCCATCGGCAAAGCGGTAGACCGTAGCCTTCTGCTGAGGATTCTCGCCATAGCGCAGGTCGTCGACCTTCTCCAGCGAGACCTCGAGTTTGGCAGAGGTGTCCGCCACGTCGCTTGCCTGGGCAGCAAGCCAACGGGAGATAGCCGTGTCGTAGGCGGCGGTGGTCTGGTAGACCTTCACCTGCAGGCGACGACGGGTGGAAAGCGTGGTGCAGCCACCGGTCTCGCGCATCTCGGCCAGGACGGCATCATAGTCGGCCGGGTCGGAGATGACGGTAACGCTCGCGGCGTTCTTGGCGGCAGAGCGAAGCATGGAGGGGCCACCGATATCGATGTGCTCGATGGCATCCGCGAAGGTGACCTCGGGGTTGGCGACGGTCTTCTCGAACTCGTACAGGTTGACGACGACCAGGTCGATCAGCTTAATGCCGTGCTGAGCTGCCTCCTGCATGTGCTGCTCGGAATCGCGGCGAGCCAGCAGCGCGCCGTGAACCTTGGGGTGCAGCGTCTTGACGCGGCCGTCCATCATCTCGGGATAGCCCGTGAACTCCTCGATGGGGGTTACGGGAACGCCCGCGTCCTCGATGGCACGAGCCGTGCCGCCCGTAGAGATGATCTCGACGCCAAAGTCGTCAACCAGCGTCCGTGCGAAATCGACGACGCCCGTCTTATCGGTAACCGAGATCAACGCGCGTGCGATCTTCACATCAGATCCCATGCAGTCCTCCTGTCTGGTACGCCGCCGTGCTCTGTGAGTCGGTGATACGTCGATCTGCAGCGCTCGCGCAGCGGCATTGAAAATACTGATTCAATGTAGCGCATCGAGCGCATCGATGCACCCCGTAACGGGCGCATGTGCAGAAAAAGCTTGCGAGCGGGGGTTGCAGGAGCGCCACTGGGCACGGTGAGTTGATGGAACACAGGGGCACCATAATTAGATGCCAATGGCATGGTAGAACTGTGCTCGATATGCATCCGCAATAGAAAGAGGCACTATGGTCTCGCGGGTTCTCTACCGACCGTTTGATACCGAAGACTTCGACGCCATCGCGCTGATCTTGCAGCAGCTTTGGCATAACAATTCGGATAACGAAGAGTACAACCGCCTTGAGGCCGCGTGCGATCTTGCCTATTGCCTTTCTTCCTCGACGTTTTCGCAGGTCGCCGTAATCGACGGCCAGGCGCGCGGCATTGCACTCGCACGTGCGGGGCAAAGCAGCGGCGCCACCGTTAAGGAGCATTGGATGGATACCGAACGCGCATTGCTGTCGCAGATGCGTGAGCTGGAGCCCGATGCCTGTGCCGAGTATCTCTCGTTTGTGCGCGCCACCATTCGGACCAACAACCGCCTGCTCGAGAGCAGCCCGCTGCCGCATGACAACGAGGTCACGTTGCTTGCCGTGGATCGCGATGTCCACGGCCTGGGCGTTGGCTCGGTTCTGCTCGATGCCGCGGTCTCGCACCTGTCCTCGCGCGGAGCGTCGAGAGCGCACCTGTATACCGACTCCAACTGCTCGTGGAAGTTCTACGAGCTGCACGGCTTTAAGCGCACGGCCACGCACCGCGCCAACCGCGAAGAGCGCCGCCACGACATGCCGCGCGAAAGCTTCCTCTACGAACTCGACCTAACAGCCTAAAACCGGCAGTTAGGGACGTCCCCTTTGTGCCGGCGCCCCGGGACACTCCTTGGCAGCAACCACACCTAGTCGTTGGGGACGTTCTTAAATGACTAGTCGCCGGGGACAGTCTTGAACAAAAGAGTCGCCGAAGCCCTCGCTGGCATCACCCTATAGAGGAGTCTGCAAATAGCGGTGGCAAAAGTAAAAGATCGGCGCATTTTGGCGCATAAAAAGGGGATGGGCTTTCCCCGACGGCTGCCGAGAAAAGCCCATCCCATAATTTAGGACCGCTAGAACGTTCCGCCGCCGCCTCCGCCGACGCCGCCGCCCCCGCCGCCCGAGAAGCCACCACCGCCGCCGCCGCTCGAGCTATCGGAACTCGAAGCCAGCTCACGGATGCTCTCGTGATACACGCCATCGAACGAATCGAGCGGAGACTGGTTTCCGTAGTGATGGTAGTACCACCAGTAGCAGGGGTAATTGTCGTAGAAGCCGTCGGCCTCGCGCACCTCGGGCGGCACGGCCTCGGCAAGCTGACGCAGAACTTCCTTGGAAACGCCCAGCGCCGCACCCATCACCAGAAGTTTATTCCACAGCACCAGATCGCCGGGGACGGCTTCCTTTAGACGCGTGAAGTCCTCGAGCCAATGCTTGAGCGCCTTGCAGCGAGCCGCCACCTCGGCGCCCTCCGGCGTAAGGCGGCGGAACGTAAGGCCCACGCCAATACCCACCAGCACAATCGGCACCGAGATAACCGCGGCGACAATGTTCACCTGTGCGCCGTCGGTAAAGAAGATGGATCCCACGGGAACAAAGGCGATCAGAGTACCAAGAACCAGGCAAAACACCATTGCGACAATGCCGTCCGAGGCAACGTACTCGCTATCGGCCAGTTTGCCCTTAACGGTGCTCTGATAGTCCTTGAGCTTGTCGCCCACGGGCGTAGCGTGCTGCTTAACATAGTGTTGCAGCTCGTCAAACGTGCGCGAGCGATCGCCGTTCTCGTCGGGCTTAGCACCGGCAAAGAAGACCTTGAGCACCATGCGGTCAATGCCCTTGGCCGACTTCCAGCCCGCATCGCTCACCGTCACACGATACGTCTGCTCCTCTTTTTCGCGACGGAGCAGGCCCTTCTTGCCCTTGGTCGCGATTGCCTCCTCTAACTTGATCACGCGATCGTCGGTGAGCTTCATGAGTGTGGCGATATATGCCTGATCGGGCACCTCGTTCCAGCTCATGAGGGCCGAAAGCACGGCGGGATGGTCGGCCGAAGGCACATCGCGGAAGTATTCGTCCTGGAACAGCGGCTTGGGCTTGCGTTTGCGCAGCTTGAGCACAACGATTGTGCCGGTAAAGGCCACCGCCGCGACAACGCTAACCACGGCAAGTGCATTGGCGATCATGCGGGCGTGAGCGCGGCGGGCGTTGGCCTCCTCGACCCACGCCTTCTCCTCGCTCAGAATTGTCGACATGCGTTCCTTGCCCGAGGCGGCGAGCTGCGGCACCCAATCGCTGGGGAAGGCGATGCGCGCCTCGGCGAATTCGCCCTGATGCACGCAGGGTATGGTATAGGTGACCATGGGTTCATCCGCGTCGAGCGACACGTCGCCCGTGAGCGGACCGTGGCCCCACGCACGGAAGTTATCGCCCTTGACGGCCGCCGTTCCGGCAGCGGCATTTGCGAAGTAAACTTCCATCTCGACGTCATCGGAGTCCGCAGACCAGCCGTCGCCCACAAACTTCCAGTAGAGCTCGGCGGTATCGGACCAGTTCATAACCGCACCGGTCATGGTGTAGCTCACGTAATAGATCGCGCTGTCGCCGCTCTCGTGGGGGCTGAAAACCTTGATCTTTACGCCGCCGTCGGACTGCTCAACCGTATAGACGCCGTTGTCGCCTTTGTTTGCATAGTCAACCCTGCTAAACGCGGCATCATCTTCCTCGACGCTCAGCACATCGACACCCGCCGTACCACCCTGCTGGTTGGTGCCCGTATTGATATCCCAATACACGCCGTTGATGTCGTCGTCGAAATCAAACTGGCGTCCCTCGACAACGGTCAGCGACCCATCGGCTTCAACCGTGGCACCGATATAGGTTTGGGTCATGGAATACCCGTCGGCACGTGCAACGGCGGGCAACAGCAGCAGCACGCACGCGACGAGTGCGCAAATGGAAGCAAATCGCGCAAACGGGCAGCGCTGCCGACAAGCATTGGCAACGGGGGCGTTCATAGGCACATCCTTTGTCTGTAAAACCAACAGCGCCATTGTCCCACGTTTGCGGGTACACATGACGAACATCTAGGCGACCGGAGCGCCAAACGGGATGAAAGACATGCCTGCCGCCAGCAGCTAGTCATTGGGGACGTTCTTAAATGACTAGTCATGAGGGACACCCTTGGCATGGCCCGCGCCAGCAATAGATACCACTTCACAGCTCCGTCACAGGTGTAGCAGCTTTGTGTGGGCGCGGCACGCGCTGATTGAGCCGCCAGCCGAGGGGCATAAAGCAGTTAAGCGAAACCGGTTTGCCCCTTTGCCGTTCGCTCGAGGATCATGTCCCCCTTTTCCGCGGAAACCCCGGCAGTTGCGAAGAGCTGCCGGGGTTTCTGTTGTCTAAGGTACTGAGTTGATCGACAGGAATTAAAGCACCGAGCCTGCGGCCCACCATACGCAATGCGGGGCCTCGACAACTTGCGGACCGCAGTGACGCCTCCCCATCGCGCCCCGCGCTATACTCGTCCGCATGGATATCAACGCACGCAACATAGCAACGCCCGCCGCGAACGCGCCAACAACGCCACCCGCCTCCGTTCCCGTACCTGTCGTGGGTCGCTTTGCCCCGTCGCCCTCGGGCCGCATGCACCTGGGCAACGTGTTCAGCTGCCTGTGCTCGTGGCTCTCGGCCCGCAGCCAGGGCGGCAGTATCGTGTTACGCATTGAGGACCTGGACGATCGCTGCAAGCGCCCGGAACTTGCCGCTCAATTGATTGACGACCTGGCCTGGCTAGGGCTTGAGTGGGACGAAGGCCCCTACTACCAGCACGATCGTCTGGACCTGTACGAGAGCGCCTTGCGCCGACTGAAAGACGCCGGCCTCACCTATCCCTGCTTTTGCACGCGTGCCGAACTCCACGCCGCGAGCGCGCCGCATGCCAGCGACGGCACGCCCATCTACCGCGGCGCCTGTCGAAACCTTTCTGTCGAAGAGATCGCCCGCCGCAGCGTTCTGCGCGCCCCGGCCACGCGTCTGCGCGTGCCTACCGTCGATGACCTCGCCGGCGACGTGATCGAATTCGTGGACCGTACGTACGGCGCCCAATGCGAGGCACTCGCCACCGAGTGCGGCGACTTTTTGGTGCGCCGCAGCGACGGCGTTTTTGCCTACCAGCTAGCCGTGGTGGTCGACGACGCTGCCATGGGCGTCACCGAGGTCGTGCGCGGATGCGACCTGCTGGGCTCCACGCCCCGCCAAATCTACCTGCAACATCTGCTGGGACTTCCCACGCCGCATTACGCGCACATTCCGCTGCTCATGTCGCCGGACGGCCGCCGCCTTTCCAAGCGCGACCGCGATCTGGACCTGGGCGAGCTACGCGCACGCTTTGGCACGCCCGAGGCACTGCTGGGATGGCTCGCCGGGCAAACGGGCATCGCGCCGGACACCACGTCGCGCTCTGCCGAGCAGTTGGTCGAGCACTTTAGCTGGAATGTCATCCGCGCGCACCGCGAGAACATCACCGTAACGGCCGAGTAGCCAAATACCTCGCCCCTACGCAACGTCCCAGGGCTGGAGTTCGTCGCCCAAGCGAACGATGCAGTCGTAGAGCACGGTATGGCGCTCGGCAGGGTTGGCATCCCGATGAAAATGCCCGTAGTACCAGCGCTTGTAGGCCAAGCAGTCTTCCAGCTCATCGAAAAATGCCGTAAGCCGATCAACGGCGGGGTAATTCCAGCCAGGCCCCGGATAGAGCGTGGGCGAAAGCATGCGCGTAGAGCAGGTGTGGGTGACCACGTAGTCAACCTTCCAGCCCACGCTGTCGAGCTTTGTCCGCGCCTCCTCAAAGCTGCGCTCGTCCGGCAGCTCCTGTGGCCACCAGCTGGAATAGGGAATGCGGTATTCCTTATCCACGCTCGTGGCGCCGCCCATGGTAAAGATCGTTGAGCCGTCGAGCTCAAAAACCTCGCCGCGCGTCAGGCGCCGTATGGGAGAGGTGTCCGACAGGCGTTGCGTTAGCCCACCGTGCCACAGCTCCATGGGACGCTCCGCCCAGTGATCGAAACGCTCGTGGTTGCCGTCGACGAACAGCACGGTATAGGGACGCGATTCCAGCCAAGCGATGTCGGCGCACTCCTCGGCAGAGAAATCCCACGGAAAGCCAAAGTCGCCCGCGACAATCAGATGGTCGTCGCTCGTCAGACTATCCCCAAGATCCCAGTCGCGCAGCTTTTGCATGTCGACGCCGCCGTGAATATCGCCCGTCACATAGACCGTCATCGGATTACCACTTCCCCGTAAGTAGATAGTCCACATTCTGCACGATCACTAAGCCAACCGTTCCAGCCCTTCCATCCCTTAGGGCTTACCCCTCGCTCTTCCATCCAAACGGATCAAGCACCCAAAAAATCAGATCGAGCACGCCGCCGGTCATCATAGCGCCGGCAAGGGCCATGCAAACGCGCAGAGAGCTGGCACTTCGGAGCGCGTCGAACGGCCCCAGAACAGCCAGCAGCGCGACCGCTGCGCCGACCACGCACAGCGCGAGGCACGGCCCCACGTCCTTAACGCACTTCTTTGCGAGATGCTTGGTGTTGTCACTCATTGCTATCGAGCTCCTTAGAGGGCCGTTGTTTGGGCACATGCCGCCGCGGCAGAGCAGGGCGGCAGGGTAAGTGTCACATGCCGTGCGGACATCAATGGAGAAACCGCCCGCTCGACCAACCCTTAACGCCGTTTTGCACCGGCACCCCATCCCCCGCTATCGAGGTCTAATACTTTTCCGCGAAGTGAACGTCTGTTTTTGGACCCCTGAAGCATCCACATTTTTCGTCGGCAAAATCGCAGGATTTCAGCATCGAAACCGCAGGAAACGGCACCTCTAAAGTGTCGATGCTTCGGGGGTCCGTTTTAGCTCGTTCACTTCTCGGGAAAAGTATTAGACCTCGCTGCTAGCTACCCAGAAGGGCACCTCTTCCTTCCCCACACCACCCAAAAACTCATCCAACATTAATCTTGGCTCAAGAATCGCTTAATCTATAACCTGCACTATAAAGTTCGACCAAGGGCGGGGCGGCGCCGCGCAACGCAGACCGCCGAACGCAACGCTCGCGCCCGGGCAGATCGCCCGACGTCGCGCCCATCGAACGAAAGGACAGGTCATGGACGACCTCGAAAAAGTTGAAACCATCCGCACCAAGTGCAACGTGAGCTACACCGATGCCAAGGCCGCGCTCGACGCCGCCGACGGCAACGTTTTGGACGCCATCATTTGGCTCGAATCGCAAGGCAAGACCCAGACCACATCGGCGCACGCCGCCACCGAATCCGAGCCGGTCGATGAACCCTCGGCCGAGATGGTCGCCGCGCAGGCAGCCTACGAGAAGTCGAGCGAAAAGACTGACTTTTCCAAGAAGATGGACAGCGTGTGGGAGTACCTCAAAAAGCTCTTCCGCCTGAGCTTGGACACCAAGTTTATCGCCACGCGCCGCGACGCCATCATCCTCAACATTCCCATTCTGATCCCCATCGTCGCCCTGTTTGCCTGGGGCGCCACGATATGGCTCATGCTGATTGGCCTGTTCTTTGGCATGCGCTACCGCATCGATAGCGACGGCGACGTGCCCGGCAGCATCAACAACCTTATGAATCACGCCGCCGACGCCGCGGACGACATCAAGCAAAACCTGAACGACGACAAGTAATCGCAGACGGGGACACGCATGACACAGATCCTGATCGTAGAGGACGAGGAGAAAATCGCCCGCTTTGTGACGCTCGAGCTGGAGCACGAGGGCTACCAGGTGGAGCACGCCGCCGACGGCCGCACCGCCGTGGACCTGGCGCTGGAGCGCGACTACGATCTGATTCTGCTCGATGTGCTGTTGCCGCAGCTCAACGGCATGGAGGTCTTGCGGCGTGTCCGCAAGCACAAGGATGTGCCGGTGATTATGGTCACCGCACGCGATGCCGTGATGGACAAGGTGGCCGGGCTCGATGCCGGCGCCGACGATTACCTGACCAAGCCGTTTGCGATTGAGGAGCTGTTCGCACGGATTCGCGTGGCGCTGAAGCGCGCGGAGGCCGTGCGGGCGGCTTCGGGCGTTGACGGCGCCGGCGCTGGGGCGGGCATGGCGGGCGGCGCGGGCGGCGACGCCGCTGCGGTGCCCCCGGTCAGTGAGTCGACCAAGGCTACCGTCGCGCCCTCCCCCGCCGCGCTCACCGTGGGCTCGGTCGTGCTCGACCCCGACCGCCGCGAAGTCACGGTCGGCGGCTCGCCCATCGCGCTCACGGCCCGCGAGTTCGACGTTCTCGCCCTGCTTATGACACATGCCGAAACCGTGCTCACACGCGAGCGCATCGCGCACGAGGCGCTGGGCTACGAATACGTGGGCGACACCAACAACGTCGACGTGCACATCGCGCACCTGCGTGCCAAGATCGAGGACGCCGGCGGCGCCCGCATCATCCAGACCGTGCGCGGGGTGGGCTATGTCTGCCGTACGTAACGCCGAGGCCAAGCGTGTCACCTCCATCGCCCGCGCCATCAACTGGAGCTATATATGGCGCCGCCTGATGAGCTACGTCTGGCTCGATCTGCTGCTGATGGTGATTGCGGCGGCGATCCTCGTCTATGGATACAACCAGACGCTGCCCGAAGGCGCGTTTACCGCAGGATGGATCCCCAGCGCCGCCGTTCACGGCATGTCGCTGAAGCCCGCGCGCGACTGGGACCTGACAACGCTCGCCTATACTGTCGAGCTTGCGCGTACCACCAAGACCTTCCCCCTCGCGCAGGACCTCGTCGCGCTATGGCCTCTCTACTTTGTCGTTGTGGGTTGGCAGGTCATCAGCGTGCTCAACATGCTCGGCGGCGCAAGGCACGTGCGTCGCACCATGGCACCGCTCAACAACTTGGCCCTGCGCGTGGACGAACTCGGCCGCATGCAACTCTCCGGCGGCAAGATGGAAACACTGGAGCAGGCCATCGAGCGCGCGAGTGTCGACTCGCCAAGCGTCACCACCGGCGACGCCGACCTGGCAAGCATCGAGGTCGCGCTCAACCGGCTGCTGCGCCAGATGCAAGAGGCCAAGCTGCAGCAGATGCGCTTTGTCAACGATGCAAGCCACGAGCTGCGCACGCCCATCGCGGTGATTCAGGGCTACGTAAACATGCTCGACCGCTGGGGCAAAGACGACCCGGACGTGCTGGCGGAATCCATCGCGTCCCTCAAGGCCGAAAGCGAGCATATGCAGGAGCTCGTGGAGCAGCTGCTGTTTTTGGCACGCGGCGATGCCGGGCGCACGGTCCTGCGGCGTGCGCATACCAACCTGGCCGCACTGGTCGGCGAGGTGTGCGAGGAATCGCAGATGATCGACGCCGCGCACACGTATCGGCTGGCTTTTGACGCTGCATTTGCCAACGATCCGCGCTGCGACGCACCTGTCGACGTGGCGCTTGTGAAGCAGGCTCTGCGCGTGATCGTGCAGAACGCCGCCAAGTATTCGAACGCGGGAACGACCGTCACGTTTGCCATAACTCCCGATACGGGCACGGGCGCGATCGACATAAGTGTTGAGGACGAGGGTATCGGTATGAACCAGGAGTCTGCAGCTCACGCGTTTGAACGGTTCTACCGCGCCGACAACGCACGCGATGCCGGCGCGCAGGGCTCGGGCCTGGGGCTTGCCATTGCTAAGTGGATTGTCGATAGCCATGGCGGCGCCATTGGCGTGACCTCGGTCGAGGGCGTCGGCAGCCGCTTTACGATTCGCCTGCCACGGTAGGAAGCCCCCCTCGTGAATCGAGGTCTAATATTTTTCCGGAGAAGTGAACGAGCGTATTTGGACCCCTGAAGCATCCACATTTTTCGACGGGAAAGTCGCAGGATTCCAGCATCAAAACCGCAGGAAACGGTACCCTCAAAGTGTCGATGCTTCGGGGGTCCAATTCTGCTCGTTCACTTCTCGGGAAAAGTATTAGACCCCGATTTCATGTCCCCTCAAAAGGTCGACCCCTCGGCATAAAAAAGGGATAGGGCCATGCGGCCCTATCCCTTTTTTTCGTTATAGCAGCTTGCGCGCTACTCGCGACACAGGTGCACGGCGAAGCCGGCGAACTCGCGCTTAAAGTACACAAGCTTGGTGCCGCCGTCGGGCAGCAGCACGCGCGACTCCTCGTTGACCTCGAGCCCGTGCTCGGCAAACCACTTCTCGGCAGCATCGATGTCGTTGACGGCAAAGCCGATGTGGCCCTTGGCGCCACGACCGTTTTGCTTCATGATCTCGACCAGCGAGTCGTTAAAGTACGAAATCGGGGTCTCGCTGACGGGCAGGCCCATCATCGTCGAGAACAGCTCCGCGATCTCCAGGGCGTCTGCCGGGTCGGTGGCGTTAATGCCCACATGGGCAACGCGCATGCCAAAGAGCTCGACCGGGTTGGCGTTCTGCTCGTTCATACAGGCAGCGTCTACTGAGCCATGACGTCGAGAACGGCCTTCTCGGCAGCGACGCGGTTCATGCCGGTCATAAAGGGCACGCCGCTCACGTACGGGCAGGTGAGGCCCTCGGGGGCAACGGTGGTGGCGATCAGCAGGTCGGCGCCCTCGTCGCAAGCGTCCTTGGCCTCGGAAATGGCGCACTGCACGATCTCATACTTGCCGGCGTAACCGTTGGCGTCGAGCATGGTGGCGACCTTCTGGGCAACGAGCGTGGAAGTAGCAGCGCCAGCACCGCAAGCCAAAACGATCTTCTTCATAGGTAATGTCTCCCTTCATGGTTTACTTTAGGTAAGTGTACCGCAGCGAGCGATGGCGCTCGGCCTCGATGCACTTTTGTGCCAGTTTGCTTGCACGCTGCGTATAATACATCTAGTACGTTTTGTCATACCGCTTGTTTTACGAGCGACCGAGGAGCTCAATATGCCCGATTCCCGCACACTCTGGACCGTCGTCGTTGTCATCTGTATCGCCGTGTCGCTGCTCTTTAGCATCAAAAAACGCACCACGTTTAAACGCCTGCAGCGGCTCATGTCCGCCAAACAGTGGGACGAGTTCGATCGTTTGCTCGACGGCAAACTCACCAGCATGCTGTACCCGCGCTACAACCGCGACTACCTGCGCCTGAACTCCTATCTGCTGCGCGAGGACCACGAGCGCGCCGACGAGATGTTTGACCTGCTGCTGGGGCTCAACCTGCCCAAGATGCAGCGCGTCGATCTGGTGATCAAGGCCTTTAACTACTACGTTGGCCAGGAGGACCGCAAAAAGTCCAAGGAGCTGCTGCACGAGATCAAGGGCTTTGAGGGTGGCCAAGCCGAGGCAGTCGCGCACGAATGCCAGCTGATGTACGACACGATGATCCTCAAGCGCCACAACGACATTCCCGAGCTGGAGCGCATGCTCGAGGATGTCGGCAACGACCCGGTCAAGCGCTGCCGACTGGAGTACCTGCTGGCCCTGCAGTACCAAAACAAGGGCGACGAGGCAAAGTTCCAAGAGTTCCTCGAGAAGTCGGGCCAACACTCGATGGCCGTCAACGCGTAACGGACGGCTTGTGCTAGACTTCTAGTCTTACGGGGGCGTGGCGGAATTGGCATACGCAGGAGACTTAAAATCTCTCGCCGCAAGGATTGTGGGTTCGAGTCCCACCGCCCCTACCACGTATTGTTTACGAGCCCGTGTCCCTTTGGAATGCGGGCTCGTTTCTTTTGGACACCGTCAAGCCTCTAAGTTGCGGTGGAATAGTTCCTGTTTTGGCAGTTTATCAGCCCATTTAGGAACTATTTCACCGCAACTTATGAGGGGATAGTTAAAGGACGCTGAGGCTGGGGGTCCAGGCGATGGTGGGGGTCGCGCCGTCGAGAACCTCGTTGATGGTGGCGGCCATTCCGGCGAGCAGACTGTTCTCGCTTACAGTGAGCGCGTCGTAGCCGCCGGCTCGCATGAGCTCGCGAATCACCACAGCACCAGCCAGGATCACGCCCGCACGCTTGGGTTGCACGCCTGGCAACGCGGCGATGCCCGCGACATCCAGCGAGGACATGCGCTCGATAGCGGCCGAAACCTGGTCCAGCGAAAGCTCGCGCAGGTGCACAAAACTCGAATCATACGGCTCCAGCTCGTGAACGAGCGCAACGAGCGTGGTGACGGTGCCACCCACCGCGACCAGGCGCTCGGCTCGCTCAAAGTCGACAGGCAAGCTCTTAAAGTAGCCTGCAAACTGCTCGTTTGCCCACGCGCCAGCGGCGGCAAGCTCGCTGCCCGTTGGCGGCAGCGCCGAGAAAAACCGCTCCGTCACGCGGCGACAGCCGATGTCCAGCGAGCGCGTTCCCTCCAGCGCAAAGATCCCACGCTCCGGCGCATAGACGCCCGTCGCGAGCTCCGTGGATCCGCCACCCGAATCGGTAACAATGATGCGCTCGCCGGCAAAGTCGTGCGCCACGCCAAAAAACGTCAGGCGCGCCTCGACCTCGCCCGGAATCACCTGCGGATCGAGCCCCAGCTCGCGCAGGCCGTCCAGCAGCAGCGCGGCATTGGACGCATCGCGCGCGGCGCTCGTGCACGTGGTGCAGATGCACGTGGCCCCAAAGGCACGGGCCTCGTCCACAAACATTCGGCACGCAGCGAGCACGCGCCCAACGGCCGCCTCGCAAAAGCGCCCCGTTGCGTCCACGCCCTCGCCCAAGTCGGTAATCTCGGTATGCTTGGACGATTCCACGATCGCCCCGTCCTCGACCTGGGCCAGCACCAGTCGCGACGACACCGTTCCCAGGTCAATCGCCGCCACCTTATATCGTTTGCAATTCGTCATTGCGGCCCCCCTCCGGGCGCTACTCGCCATTGGACACGACTGTCTGGCCCTCGACGCCGTTAAATCCAAACAGCATGTCGAGCGTCTGGATGTACCACGGCGCGTCCTTGCCGACCTCTTCGATTTCCTTGGCAACTTCGCTGGCCTTCTTAGCGTTCGACGACTTCTGGCTCGACGAGGCATCGGAATCGTCGTCCAGGCCCTGCACTTCAATCCTCTTCTCGCCGGGCATAACCAGACCCAGGTCCTCGGTCGCCGCGTCCTTAATGCCCTCCTCCGAGAGCAGCTTGTCGACGCTTTTTTGCAGGTCGTCATTATATTGCTCGCGAATCTCGACCTGCTTGGCCAAGATGTCGCTCGAGCGTTTTGCCACATACAGGTCGCGCACGGGGAAGTACAGGCTCACGAGCGCCAGGGCGACGACAATGCCAACAAACAGCCCTCGCTGGGGACCGTGGGTAAAATCATAGATTGCCTTGACCACCGCGTTATCGTTGGCGTAGTGCATAAAGTCCGAACCCGAAAGACGGCTTGAGGGACGGCGCGGCTTGTCGGACGCCTGGGTCGAAGGGCGCGACGTATGCTTGGAACGCGATGGGCGCACCGGACTGTCCGAGGAACTATTTGGCTGAGCATTGGGATGCGAAGTCGCCGGCGAGCTATACCTGGAGCGATCAGCGCCAGCATAACCAGACCCGCCAAGCTGCACCGAATGCGCACGGCGAGGTGACGGTTCGCGCGAACCGGCGGAATAGTGCCTGTTGTCGTAAATCTGATCCATGTGCGCCTTGTGCGGTTGAGGTTTGTTTGCGCTAAGTCCTTTAGTTATAGCACGCGGGCGGACCAGCCGGACGAGCCGTAGGACAAATCCATTACTCGAGCGCGCGTGGTCGCCAACGGGCAAGTCGACGGGACGCCGCCCTTACGCCCCGCCGACCAACACCGTGTCCTACTCCTCTGCCTTTGCGGCATCCCACAGGTCGTTGAGCCCGTGGGTCGAAAGCTCGGCAAGATCAACATGGGCATCGGCCGCCATCTGCTCCATCGCGGCCCAACGGCGGCGGAACTTTGCCGTGCTGGCACGAAGGGCGCTCTCGGCGTCGATGCCCTCCTTGCGCGCAACGTTGACCAGGGCAAAGAGCAGGTCGCCAAACTCCATCTCGCGCTCGGGCGAGCCGGGCTCCTCGGCCTCAAACTCGGCACGTTCCTCGGCGACCTCGTCCCACACGTCCTGGACCGTATCCCACTCAAAGCCCACGGCAGCCGCCTTGCGCGAAACCTTCTGAGCCTGCATCAGCGCCGGCAGATGCGTGGGCACGCCGTCGAGCAGGCCCTCGGGCGCAGCCTCGCCCGCCGCCACGGCCTGGTCCTTGGCGGCCTTCTCGGCAAGCTTGACCTCGTCCCAAATCTTGAGCACCTCGTCGGAGCTGCCGGCATCCACATCGCCAAACACGTGCGGATGGCGGCGAATGAGCTTGGCGTCGATATCTCGCGCCACGTCGGCCAGCGTAAACTCGCCGGCGTCCGCCGCGATCTGCGCATGCAGCACGACTTGCATGAGCACATCGCCCAGCTCCTCGCGAAGATGGGCCGCGTCATCCGCCTCGATGCAGTCGAGCGCCTCGTAGGCCTCCTCGATCATGTTCTTGCCAATGCTCTGGTGCGTCTGCTCGCGGTCCCACGGGCAGCCGTCGGGCTGACGCAGGCGCCAGATAGTCTGTACCAGATGTTGTAACTCGGCCGATGCATCGACCAGCGTGGACAGGTCGCGCGAACCTTCGGCATTTTGCTGAGCCATGTGCTCGGCCATGGTTAGTCCTCCTCCATGATCACATGGCGGAACGCGCCGCCCTCGTAGATACCATAGCTGTGCGTGCCGTCCTTGGGGATGCTCACGCTACCGGGATTGAAGAGCCACAGACCCGGGTGCGCGGTGCTTTCCTCGTTGACCTTGACGTGCGTGTGACCGTAGACGAGCGCGGAGCCCTCGGGCAGCGCGGGCGCGTGATCGACGCTGTTGTGCATGCCGGCGCCAAAGACGTGGCCGTGCGTCAGGAACAGCTCGCGGCCGACCTCGTCGAACAGTGTGGCGTAGTCGGCCATGACGGGAAAGTCGAGAACCATCTGGTCGACCTCGGCGTCACAGTTGCCGCGCACCGCGATAATGCGGTCGGCCAGGGCGTTGAGCAACGGAATCACGCGCTTGGGAGCATAGTCGCGCGGCAGGTCGTTGCGCGGACCGTGATAAAGCAGGTCGCCCAGCAGGACGATGCGGTCGGGCTGCTCGGCTTCGATGGCGGCGCAGAGGCGCTCGGTCCAATATGCCGAGCCGTGGATGTCAGAAGCGATGAGGTATTTCATGGAGGTCCTTTCGGGGTGGGGTTGACGTGGCCGAGCGCGGAATGTCGCCACCAGCCGCGTTATTCAAATCGCAGTGCCGCGCTCTGGGCCGCCTGCATCACGCGTTGGAGCGGCACATTGTGCTCACGGGCAAGGCGGGCGCAGTCTTCGTACTCGGGCGCCGCGCGCTCACTGCCGTCGGGCAAGGTGGCCACCTTGACGGACACCTCGCCCCACGGCGTCGTTACGCGCTCAAAGTGGCGTGCCAGGCAAACGCGCTCCATAACCTGGCGGCGGATGCCATTGGTCGTGGTTTCCAAAAAGATGATCGTCTGCAGGCGCTCGATATCCTCGTGGGTGCAGATTACCTGCAACTGCCAGCCAGGGCGGCCTTTCTTGCAATAGAGGGGCAGCCAGTGCACCTCGCGCGCGCCGGCCTCGCGCAGGCGGTCGGCGGCGTAGGCGAGCACCTCGGGCGACGCGTCGTCGATGTCGCACTCCAGCTTGACGATGGTTTCGGGCGCATCGGTCTCGCGGGACAGCGGAGATGTAGTTCCACGTTGCATACGGTCCGGCTCCTTTCCGCACGGGCTCGTTTTATTCACCCAAACGCTAGCACATCGCGAGCGGCGCAAGTGTGGCGGCGCGCGATGAGCGCGATTTTCCTTGTCTGCAAGAACCGACACTCCACCGCCTCGGCCAAACATGTACCTCAGCCTCCAAACATGTCATTTTTTGTCGGTTTTGAAGGCTGAGGTACATGATTCGAAGCAAGGCCGATGTCGCGAGCCCGCCCTTATGCGCCGCCCGTCCTTTCCAGTCGATTTCGGCCCCCGGCGCGTACATCGCACTGGGGGCCGCGCCGTTACAATGGAGCAGATTCGCTTGACGTAAAGGAGCCACCATGCCTGCCTGCCCGCTGGTCGATTGCCATACTCACACCTCGTTTTCGGACGGACACGCCTCGTTTGAAGACAACGTCCGCGCCGCTGCTGCGGCCGGTTGCCGCACCATGGTCTCGGCCGATCACCTTACCCTGCCTGCCAGCATGGATGCCACCTGCGAGGTGCAGGTTGTCGAGGGCGACCTGCCGGCGCATCGTCTGGCTTTTGAGGATGCCCGCAAGCTTGCCGCGCAGATTGCGCCGGAGCTCGAGCTTGTCTATGGCTTTGAGTGCGATTGGTACGAAGGCTGCGAGCCTTTGGTTGAGCGCTGGTCCCGGGGCGCCGTCGTACGCCTGGGCAGCGTGCATTGGATTGGTAACCCGGGCAATATCATGGCAGGCGCTGCGGGCGCGACGGGGACAGAGGGCGTCGCACGCCCCGATACGCCCGACTCACGCTGCGGCTGGATCGACGACGACACCAACCTGCACGTTTGGGAAAACTTAGGCGTGCGCGGCGTGTGGGAGCGCTATGTCGATGACTGGTGCCGCGCCTGCGAAAGCTCGCTCAACTTTGATGTGATGGCTCACCCCGACCTGGTCATGCGCTTTTCGAAGGAAGGCTTTGCGCCCGATTTTGACCCTGCACCGTTTTGGCAGCAGATGGCCGAGTGTGCGCACGATACGGGCCGCCGCGTTGAGGTCTCGACCGCCGCACCGCGCAAGGGGCTCGACGACTACTATCCCGCGACCGGCCTTTTGCGCTGCTTCGCCCATGCCGAGGTGCCGATTACTTTTGGCTCGGATGCGCACCGCGCCTGTGATATTTGCTGGAATATCCGCGAGGCCCAAGCCCATGCCTACGACTGCGGCTACCGAACTTTCGACATCCCCCACCCCACCGGCGAATGGGAGTCCACACCCCTCGCCTAGCCATCCCTTCATAAGTTGCGGTGAAATAGCTCCTGTTTATAGCCCTAAGACCGTCAAACAAGAACTATTCCACCGCAACTTCTATGGTCATCGGGGGCGTTCTTTAACGACTAGTGGCGGCGGGCGTTGAGCTCGCCGGCCAGCTCGTCGAGGGTAATGCCGTAGCGCTCAAGCGTCACGAGCAGGTGGTAGACCAGGTCGCCAGCCTCGTAGCGAATGTGATCGTGGTCGTTATCCTTGCAGGCCATGATCACCTCACTCGCCTCCTCGGCAAGCTTCTTGAGCAGCTCGTCCTCGACGTCAGTCAGCAGTCGAGCGGTATAGCTTTCCTGCGGCGACGCATCGCGACGACCGTGAATCACCTCGGCCAGCCCCGTTAGCGTCTCGCCGATATTTCCATCCTGAACATTTGCGGTACGCACACCCATGGTTCAATCCTTTCTGGTTGGCCAAGCGCCTGGTCGAGCGCCCGCCCTACGCGAGTTTCTTAAAGAAGCAGGTACGGTTGCCGGTATGGCAGGCCGGACCCGGCGAGTCGACCTTGACCAGCAGCGTGTCGCTATCGCAGTCGGCCCAGAGTTCGCGAACCTCCTGCATGTTGCCGCTCGTCGCGCCCTTGTTCCAAAGCTCCTGGCGACTGCGGCTCCAAAACCACGTGGTTCCGGTCTTGAGCGTCAGCCCCACCGACTCCTCGTTCATCCAGGCAACCATAAGCACCTCGCCGGTGTCATACTGCTGAACCACACAAGGAATCAGCCCACGGGCATCGTACGCAAGCTTTGAAGGATCGGTTATCTCTTCCATTTCTCTCCCCAAATTCAAACTTCGCAGGTCGGCGAGGGTTGTCCAGGTGCCCGAGATTCCGAGCGACAAGCCCGACGACGCGTACTTAAGTACGCGAGGAGGGTTGGAGCCGGAAGGTCGGGTGCCTGGGCAAGCCGCAGCGCTAGAAGTCCAGCCTCACAGGGATGCCCTGCGAGGCCATATACTCCTTCACCTGGCGAATGCTGAAGGTTCCAAAGTGAAAGACGCTCGCCGCCAGCACGGCGTCGGCCTCGCCCTCGATCACGCCCTCGGCAAAATGCTCGAGCGTGCCCACGCCGCCGCTCGCGATGACGGGGATTGGCACCGCGCGGGCCACGGCGCGGGTGAGCGCCAAATCAAAACCGGCCTTGGTGCCGTCGCGGTCCATGCTGGTGAGCAAGATCTCGCCGGCGCCGCGACGAGCCGACTCCTCGGCCCACGCCACCGCGTCGATGCCCGTGGCGTTGCGACCTCCTGCGGTAAAGACCTCCCACTTGTCGGCACCGGATGCGCCGGGCAAACCGACGCGCTTGGCATCGATCGCCACGACCACGGCCTGGCTGCCAAACGCCGCGGCGGCCTGGCTAATCAGCGACGGATCGCGCACGGCCGCCGAGTTGAGCGACACCTTGTCGGCACCGGCGGCAACCATGGTGCGCATGCCCGCCAGGTCGCGAAAGCCGCCGCCCACGGTATAGGGAATGGCGAGCTCCTCGGCCGCATGCGCCGCCATCTCGATGGTCGTCGCACGGTTGTCGCTCGTGGCGGTAATGTCCAGGAAGACGACCTCGTCCGCACCCTCGCGGTCGTAGGCGCGGGCCAGTTCCACCGGATCGCCCGCATCGCGCAAGCTCACAAAGTTAACTCCCTTGACCACGCGGCCGTCCTTGACGTCCAGACAGGGAATTACGCGCTTGGTAAGCATGGGCTACTCCTCCCCTCGGGCGGCGGCCAGCGCCTGGGCCAGCGTAAAGTTGCCCTCGTAGAGCGCACGGCCGGTAATGGCGCCTTCAATCGCGCCCTCACCCACCGCGGCCAGTGCGCGGATGTCGTCGAGCGTCGAGATGCCGCCCGAAGCCACGACGGGAAAGCCCGCGACCTCGGCCACATGGCGATACGCCGCCACATCGATACCCGTCTGCATGCCATCGCGCGCGATGTCGGTATACACCAGATGCTTAAAGCCCAGCTCGGAAAGCTGCGCCACGGCATCGTCGAGCGCCACACCTGCGCCGTCGCGCCAGCCGTTCACCTTGACCTGACCGTCGCGCGCGGCGATGTCTGCCACCAGCAACTCGCCAAAGCCTTGGGCTGCCACTTCGGCAAAACCCGGCTCGGTCACCAGCACGGTGCCCAGCGCGATACGGCATGCGCCGTAGCCTGCCAACTCGTCGATGCGCGCAAGCGAGCGGACGCCGCCGCCCACGTCCACGGACAGACCGTCGACGCCGCAGATGGCCTTAATCGCCGCCGAGTTGGCAGCGCGTGCGCCCTCGTCCTCGCCAAAGGCAGCGGACAGGTCGACGACGTGCACCCAGCTCGCGCCCTGTTCGGCAAACGTGCGGGCAACGGCCACGGGATCGTCGGAATATACCTTGCAGCGGCCGCGGTCACCGCGCTCCAGGCGCACGACCTTGCCGCCGATCAGATCGATTGCGGGAAACAGGATCATCGGCCAACCTCCTCGACGATGCTCACAAAGTTCTTAAGGATGCGCTGACCCAGCGCGGAGGATTTCTCGGGATGGAACTGGCAGCCCCACACGTTGCCATGGCGCACGATGCACGGGAAGCTCCGCGTATAGTGTGTGCACGCCAGCACATCGGCGGCATCGGCGTCGTCAGCCACCGCGTAGCTGTGGGTGAAGTACATGTTGGCACCCTCGGCAAAACCGGCAAGCAGCGGATCGGCCGCACCGGCGGGCGTCATGTGCACCTGGTCCCAGCCCACGTGCGGCACCTTCAGGCGGCTCGACTCCAAGCGCGTGCACGAACCGCGCATAATGCCCAGGCCATCGACCCAGGGACCGCCAGCCTGCTCGGGGGCGCTGCCGTCGGCGACCGCGCCCTCGTCCGCAGGCACGCCCTCGTTGCCGCGCTCAAAAAATAGCTGAAGACCCAGGCAGATGCCGAACAGCGGGGTTCCGGCGGCGACGGCGTCGAACACGGCCGCCTCCTCGCCACTCTGGCGCATAAAGGCGATCGCGTCATAGAACGCACCCACACCCGGGATGACCAGGCCGTCGGCGCGGCGGATCTGCTCCGGATCGTCCGACGTGCAGGCGGCGGCACCGGCGCGCACAAGCCCGCGCACGACGCTCGACAAGTTGCCCTTGTGGTAGTCGACCACCACGATCTTCGGTTCGCCCACGCGACCCTCCTTTTTCCCATTCAAAACCTGCCAAAAAGGGACAGGTTTATTTTGGTCGGTTAAACGTTCACCCACCGTATGAGACAGCATTTCCGCAGATAAAACCTGCCAAAATAAACCTGTCCCTTTTTGGTAGGTTACAGCGAGCCCTTGGTGCTGGGGATGCCCTGCACGCGGGGATCGAGCTCGCAGGCGTGGCGCATCGTGCGGCCCACGACCTTAAAGGCGGCCTCGATAATGTGATGCGAGTTGCCGCCTGCGAGCTCGCGCACATGCAGTGTGAGCTTGGCATCGCGCGCAAAGGCATAGAAGAACTCGACGGCCAGCTCGGTATCGAAGCTGCCCACACGTTCGGTCGGCACGGGTAGCTCGCAGTAGGCCTGGCCGCGACCCGAAATGTCCACGGCGGCCATCACGAGCGTCTCGTCCATGGCAATCGCCGCGTCTGCAAAGCGCGTAATACCCGCCTTGTCGCCCAGCGCTTGGCAAAACGCCTCACCCAGCACAATGCCCGTGTCCTCGACGGTATGGTGCGCGTCGACCTCCACGTCGCCTACTGCATGCACCGTCAAATCAAACAGGCCATGGCGGCCAAAGGCGTTGAGCATGTGGTCGAAAAACGGTACGCCGGTCGAGATATCGCACACGCCGCATCCGTCCAGGTCGAGTTTGACAACAATGTCGGTCTCCCCCGTCTTGCGGGTCACCTCGGCATAACGGCTCATCTACATCTCCTCCTTCACCAGCGCGGCAAACGCAGCCAGCACCTCATCGTTTTCCTGCGGGGTGCCCACGGTAATGCGCAGACAGTCCGCAAGCCCCGGCGCGTAGCTAAAGTCGCGCACCAAAATCGAATACTCGTCGCGCAGGCGCTCACGCACGCGCGTAGCATGCGGCGTGCGCACGAGCACAAAGTTCGCCGCACTCGGCCATGCCTCCACGGGCAGACCCCCGGCAGCCATTGCGCGCAGGGCACACAGTTCGCGCTTGCGCTCGGATGCGACCTGTGCCACCACGGGCGCATACGCATCGCGGGCGCGCACGCAGGCAAGCGCCGCCGCCTGGCTCAGCACGTTGACCGAATAGATCTGGCGAATCGCCGCGAACACGTCGATGACCTCGGGCGCCGCAATCACATAGCCCAGACGCGTGCCGGCGGCGCCAAACGCCTTGGACAGCGTATGCAGGATCACCAGGTTGGGATGCTCGGCGATAAGTCCCTGCGCTGTGGTGACCGCGCCAAACGAAGCGTCGGCGAACTCAACGTAGGCCTCGTCGACCATCACCATGCCGGGGCACGCATCGCACAGGGCCGCGACAAAGTCGAGCGGTGCCACGTCACCCGTGGGGTTATTGGGCGAGGTCACAATGGCCAAGTTGCACTCGGGCGCCGCCGCTAGCACGGCAGCCTGGTCGAGCTCAAAGGTCGCCGGGTCGCGCCACACGTCGCACACCTCGGTCTGACAGAGCGACGCAAAGAACGCATACTCGCTAAAACACGGCGGGCAGTTGAGCAGGGTCCGCCCCGCGCCGCCAAACGCCAGCAGGTAGTTATAGAGCAGCTCGTCGCCGCCGTTGCCCACGCAGATATTCTCGCGCGCCACGCCATGCCAAGCGGCAAGCTCGTCGCGCAGGTCGTTCGACATGGGATCGGGGTAGCGGTTGAGCGGCGTGGCAGCCAGGGCGGCGTCGACCGCCTCGCGCACGCCAGCCGGCACGGGATAGGTGTTCTCGTTGGCCGAAAGGTTGATGCGCGTGGGCGTAAAGTTGGGGTTGTAGGGCTCAATGCCAGCCAAGTAGGGCTGGACGAGTTCCTTCATGCGAGACGTCAGCTCGGCCATATTAGGCCTCCTCGCCGGTCGCGCCAGCGCCATCCGCGCTTGCAGCCGCTAGGTCCACACCCTCGGCGACCGTCGCCACGGCGTCGCCCGGCCAGGCGACCTTGGTCAGGTCGGCCGCGGCCAGAGACTCAGCACTCACGGCACCCTCGCCCTGCTCCAGCACACGGCGACGCAGCGCGGCGGAAAGCGCGTGCGCCCACAGGCCCTCGGCCTCGGCCAGGCGCTGCGTCGCGGGAGCGTCCGAGAGCAGGCCCTCGGGCGTATAGCAAATGACGCTCGAGCGCTTGACGAATTCTTCGACCGAAAGCGGGTTGGAGAACATGGCCGTGCCACCGGTCGGCAGCGTGTGGTTGGGGCCGGCAACATAATCGCCAAGCGACTCGGAGCTCCAAGCGCCCACAAAGATGGCGCCGGCGTTGCGAATGCCGCCGAGCAGGCCCATCGCATCCTTGCAGTGCAGCTCCAGGTGCTCGGGCGCCACGGTGTTCACCGCCTCGACGGCAGCAGCCATATCGGCGGCCACCACGATGGTGCCCTCGTTGTCGAGCGAGGCGCGCGTGATCTCGGCACGCGGGGACTGTGCCACCAAAATGTCGATACCCGCCTCGACCTCGCGCGCAAACTGCTCGTCGCAGGTCACCAGATAGCAGGCTGCTAGCGGATCGTGCTCGGCCTGGGCCATCAGGTCGGCCGCGACCACCATGGGCTTGGCCGTGGCATCTGCCAGCACGCAGACCTCGGAGGGGCCGGCGACCATGTCGATGCCCACGTCGCCCGAGACAATCTGCTTGGCCGCGGCAACAAAGGCGTTGCCCGGACCGGTGATTTTGTCGACGCGAGGAATGGTCTCGGTACCGTACGCCAGCGCGGCCACGGCCTGGGCGCCGCCCACCATATAGATTTCGTCCACGCCGCCGAGCTTTGCCGCGGCGAGCGTGTAGGGGTTGATCAGGCCATCTTTTTGCGGCGGGGTCACCATGACCACGCGCTCGACGCCGGCGACCTTGGCGGGAATGGCATTCATGAGCACCGTGGAGGGATACTGCGCGCGACCGCCCGGCACGTAGATGCCGGCCGCCGCAAGCGGGGTCACCTTAACGCCGAGCATGGTGCCGTCTGCACGCGTGGTAAACCAGCTCTGCTCGACCTCGCGCTGGTGGAACTCGCGAATCTGGCGCGCAGCCTTCTCGAGCGCCGCAACAAAGGCCGGATCGAGGCCCTCGAGCGCGGCATCGATCTGCTCTTGCGGCGGACGGAAGCTCTGCAGCTCTACACCGTCAAAACGCTGACAGTAGTCGCGCACCGCGGCATCGCCGTTGGCGCGCACGTTGGCCACGATATCGCGGGCGGCGTCGACGATGTTTTGCGGCAGCACGCCCTTACGGTTGAGCTGGTTGGTAACGAGACGCTCACCGGGAGCAAGCTTGATAGTCTTCATATCGGTATCCCCTATCGGTCGAGGTTGTGTTCGAAAAACGAGAGGCCGGGCGGCGGCGCCAATCGGCCCGCAGCCCAGACGTTGGGGCGCCCGTGCGTGCTCGCGCTATTGTGCCGAGCCCGCAACGGGCTCAAAATGCTTGTCCTTAACGGCCGCCGCCAAGCGATCTGCCAGATTGCGTACGCGCGGATCTAAGCGAGCGGCACCCGGGTTGACAAAAAAGCGCGCCGTGCAGTCCATAATGCGGCCGGTGATGACCAAATCGTTGTCGCGCAGCGTGGCACCCGTGGCGGTAATATCCACGATGCGATCGGTCATGCCGACAATGGGGCCCAGCTCGATGTTGCCGTGCAGCGAAACGATATCGGCGTTCACACCGCGCTCGGCATACCAGGCACTCGCGATGCGCGGATACTTGGTTGCCACGCGAAGCGACCCGCGGCGGGCATAGTTGCGCTCGGCCTGACCGGCGCGCCACGCGGGCTCTGCCTCGATAAAGGTGCACAGGCCATAGCCCAGATCGACCAGCTGCAGCAGGTTGAGGTCGGCCTCGATGAGCGAGTCCCAGCCGCAGATGCCGCAATCGGCGCCACCGCAGCCCACAAAGGCGGGCGCATCGCTGGGTCGCACGATAACAAACTCGATATCGCCGATCGCGCCCTCACCGGCACGCATGTCGCGACCGCGCACAATCAGGTGACGGCCGGGGTCACGCAACTCAGAGACGTCCAGGCCCGCGGCCTCGAGCACGTCGAGCGTGTCTGCCTTAAGCGAGCCCTTGGGCACGGCAATGCGCAGCGGGCCCTCGGCGCCACGGCCCGCGGCGTGATCGCCGTCGGAAGCGGTTTCCTCTGCCGAGGTACGCGCGGCCTCCAAACGCTCAAGCGAAAAGGCAAAGCCCGCCGCCGGCACCTCGATGCCGTCGCCAAATGCGCCGGTAAAGATGGAGTCGTAGCGTCCGCCCGAACCCACCGGATCGGGCAAGCCACCGGCATAGGCCTTAAAGACCAGGCCCGTGTAGTAATCGAAAGAGTTCATGATGGAGAAATCGAACGACAGCACCTGGGCGTCCTCGGGAGCCAAACCCTCGACCAGGGCACGCAGCTCGCGCGTCGGCGGCGCGACGATACCGGCGGCCTCCAGCAGCGCGTCCACGCGGTCGAGCACCTCGGCACCACCGTGCAGGCGCGGCAGCTCGCTAATGGCGGCCTTGACGGCATCAGACTCGGTGCTGGCAGCCACGCGGGCATCGAGGCCCACAAAGTCGTTGGCATGCACGCAGCGCAGGGCCTCGGCTGCCAGCTCGCGATCCTCGCACGCCGCGAGCAGCTCCTTAAAAGGACGCACGCTACCTGCGATAATACGAGCATCGGGAAGCGCCAGCTTACGCACGGCCTCGGCCACCAGCGAAACAATCTCTACATCGCCCGCGGTATCGCCCGCACCGATAAGCTCAAAGCCCAGCTGCGTAAACTGACGCGAGCCACCGGCATGGCGCTGGCACTCGCGAACCACCGGCGCCTCGTAGCGAAGGCGCAGGGGCAGATCGGCCGCACGCATGCGGGTCGAAACCAGGCGCACGATCGGCAGCGTGTTGTCGGGACGGACCACCAGCAGGCGGCCGTCGTCATCAAAGAGCTTAAACGGCGTGTCCGCAATGAGGCCGCCCTCCTCGAGCGAACCCTTGTCCTCGAGCAGCGGCGTCTCGACCGGAAGGTAATGATGCTCCCTTAAGCAGCCCTTCACCGTATACGCGATCTCCTCGCGTGCCTGAGCCTCCTCGGGCAATATGTCCCGGAATCCCCACGGTGTGGCCGTCATCTGGTGAGCCTCCTCATACTGCGTTTCATATAGAACGAAAGACCGGCATAGCTCCGCCGGTCTTCTGGGTACTTTAGCATACTAGAGTGCTTGCGGGGAGAACCGTCCCCCTCGGCTCACAGCGTATTCATTTGGAAACATTGGAGGAGGCACATCCCGCCCGCCAGCCAAAAACTGGGATGCGGTTTCCGGTTGAGACTTCTGGCGGAAACTGCGCCCCGAAATTACAGTCCAGAACGGGATGCGGTTTCCGGTTGAGGTCTTCAGCGGAAAGTGCGTCCCGGAATTTGGGCTTGGAATGGGATGTACTTTCCGGATGGGACCGCATACGGAAAGTACATCCCATTCTGGAAGCTCATTCCGGGGCAGGCTTTCCGGTTGGGCTTCAAGCGGAAAGCCTGTCCCATTTCTCAGGGAGCGCCAAACTAAAATTCGCCAAACGCCAGCTCGGCGCCCTGTCCCACTTAGGCGCCAATCGCACGACGATACTCTGCCATTACCTGCGCATCGGCAGCTGCGGGGTCGGCAAAATAGCGCCAGTCATAGGTCTCGGCCGAAACAACTCCGCGATAGCCGCGCGCCACCAGCCTATCCAGGTCGGCGCGCATATCGCGGTCGCCGTCACCCCAGGCAAGATGCGTCGTGCCGTTTGCCGCAACATCGACAAAATGCACATGGGCGACATCTTCGCCAAGCAGATCGAAATAATCGTCGATGGTATCCCCCGCCACCGCCATAGCGCCCAAATCCAGACACGCCTTAAGTGCCGGATGATCAACCGCCTCGATCATGCGCTTCGTGTCGGCCGCCGAGTTCACGATCATCGACTCAACCGGCTGTAGGGCCTCGAGCACCAGTCGCACGCCGCGCTCTCCCGCATGCTCGGCAATCGCACGCAGCATCGAGGCGCTGCGACCCCACGCGTCCTCGATCGGTTCGTTCAAAAATGCCCAGCCGCTCGAGACCATGACCTGCTCGGCTCCAAGTTCCGCCGCGATATCCACAACGTTCTTAAAGTACGCGAGCGTGCGGGCACGCGCCTCATTCCCGCGCGCCGCGATATTCCACGGCTTGGGGTTGTTCTGTTCGGGACAAAGCCCCACAATCCGAACCCCATACCGCTGCGACAGCTTTCGCACCTGCTCGAGCGAATCGTATCCATGGCAATCGACATACAGATGCATCGCCCCGGTCCAAAGCTCGCAACACGTGTAGCCCGAGGCCGCTGCCGAAGAAAAGAATTCCTCAAGGTCAAAATAACGATGGCTGATATTCATGACGGCAAGCAGGGGGTAGCTCATAATTACTCTCCAACCTAAACGAGGCCCCGTTCCATATAGGAGCGGGGCCCAATTACACAAACGTTATTTGCTCTTAGTAGTCGAACTGGTGATAGTAGCGGCGATAGTTAAGGTTGTGCTTGGTGACCGTCTCGTAGTAAGCGGCAAGGCGATCGGTAATCAGCGAGGAGAGGATCCACGGGGAGACGATGACGCGGAACTCGTCGTCAAGGCCGGGGATCGCGAACTCGGCGGTGTCGATGATGTTGATGTCGGTGTCGCCGGTCACGCCGCGGTTGAGGAACGCGCGGACGCGCTCGTCGAGCTTGCGGTTCTCGTCCTCGCCCATGAACAGGAACACGGGGACGCCGGGCTCCACGAGCTCGAGGGTGCCGTGGAAGAAGTCGGCCGAGGTGATGTAGCGGGTGCGCTTCCACTGCATCTCCTCGAGGATGCACATCGAGAACAGGATCGTCTCGCCCCACAGGGCGCCCGAGCCGATGAACATGGTGTAGGGGGCCAGGGCGTACTTCTTGGCGAGCTCCTCGGCGCGCGGCTCGAAGCTCTTGCGGATGTCGACCAGGTGGGTCCAAACATCCTTGGTCTGCTCAATAAACTTATCGAACTTGGGGAAGCAGCCGCGGCGGTTGAGCAGGCGCAGGCCGAAGCAGTCGGCGAGGTAGTAGCCCATCTCGCAGCCGCCATTACCGTGATCGGAAGCCATCTTGACGCAGTTCTCGGCGCCGACAGCCTGGCCGATCGGGCCCTCGGGCTTGGTCATGGCGTAGACGCGAATGCCCTTTTCCTTCATCTTCTTGACGGCCTCGAGGACCTCGGGGGTGGTGCCGGACTCGGAGGCGGTGAGCACGACGGACTTCTCGGTCATGCGCTTGTGGCCGGAGACGTTCCACTCGGCGGCGTGGATCAGGTAGACCTCGAGGTCGCGGTCGCCGAACTTGTTCATGAGGTACTCGAGCTGCATGAGCTCGTCCCAAGTGCCGCCGACGCCCATCAGGAACACGGCGTCGTAGCCCTCGTCGGCGACCTTGTCGGCGAGCTCGATCATCTTCTTGCCGGTCTCATAGACGTTCTTGCCGTCCTCGAGATAGCCCTCCTGGCTAAAGTGCATGATCTCGATCTTCTCGGTTTCCTTCATGGCTTTTCCTTTCTGTCCTGCACGCGACTCTATACATCGCGTTCCTTTTCGATACCAATTATAGACATACACCTAAGGTGTTTTTAATACCACTTATCAATCTGTTCCAATCCTCGGTGAACGGTCGAAATTCTCTGGTGAGTGGTATTAAATTAGAATTGAATGTATAGCTAACACCTCTGGCGCCTCCCTTGTGTGACAAAGAACAGCGTTCCTACCAGCGCAATAATGGTCGATGCCCCAAATAGCACCGCTTGGACGCCCAAAGCCTCCGCCAAAAAAGGAGCCGCCAGCAGCGGCAGCACACCGGCGCTCATCAGGCCAAAACGCACAAAGCCGGTAATGCGCCCCAGGTATTTGATGTCGGCGCGCTCCTGAATCAAGATCATCTGCAGCGGTTCCAGGAATCCCCAGGCCAGACCGTTAATCGCCTGACCGATAATCGCGACCCCCAGCATATCGGTGCCCACGTACACCATGGACCCAATGCCCACGGCCATGAGCGCGCCGAGCAACAATCGCAGGTTGACATGGCGAGCAGAAAGCTTGGTCAGGATGAACGCGCCCACCGAGGAAGTGAGGCCCACGACCGAGGACAGCCAGCCCAGCCAGACGATATCCACGTTGAGCACATCGCGGTAGAACAACGACTCCAGCGAATCGAACGCGCCAAACGCAAAGAAACCCAAAAAGCCCGAGATAAAGATGAGACGCAGGTCGTGGTCGCGAAACGTAAGTCGCGCGCCCTCGGCCATGCCGCCCAGAATACCGCCCTTCGGCTTCTCCCCTTTTGCGGGAGCAACACACTCGTGACAGCCCAAGGAGAGCACGGCCGCCACACCCATCATGCCCGCCATGAGCAGATAGACCGATTGCGTGGCAAAACAGCTCACGATGGCACCGCCGAGCAGCGGGCCAGCGGTATAGGCGATATTGCTGTAGAACACCATGAGGCCGTTCACGCGGGTACGGCCCTCGGTGGTCGACTCCAGGTATCCCGGAAACGCATGCGTGCAGGTGTTGATAAAGCCGCCCGCAAGTCCCAAGACGCACGCGGCAAACACAAGCCCGGGGACAGACAACGGCGCCAACCCCACGCCAAGCGATAGCACTGCCGTAATCACGCACGTCACAAACGACGTCCGGCGCGGTCCAAAGCGATCGATGACCGAGCCCGACACCATATTGCCCGCCGACGTCATAAGATTACGCACGAGCGTAATGGCGGCAACCAAAAAGGCCGTGCCGGCCAGATCATACGTGGCCGCACCGATAAGCCCCAAAAAGTAGACCGCGTTGTTGGCGCACCACTGCAGGGACTCAATAAGAATCAGCCTGACCTCTGCCGGCGTCAGGCGCATTGCTTCGCGATCCTTCGCGAACATGCGAACTCCTTCTATACAAAAAGGGGATGGAGGGCATAGGCCTGCTCCATCCCCTTTCCAGGTTGCAACGAAAATCTATGCAGCCGGGCCCTTACGCCAGCACGCCGAAGAACGCGCCGACGATGCCCACGGCCATGGTGGCCACGATCAGCACCATGGGGTTGATCTTCTTGGACAGCAGCCAGTAGTACAGCCAGAAGGCAATCATGCCGAGCATGCCGGGCATGATGCCGTCCAGGATGTCCTGGAGGGTCTGGGCGTCGTCGCCCGAGCCGATGGCCACCGGGATGCTGGCCCAGAACATGTCCTTGCACATGGCGCCAACGACCATGACGCCCACGATTCCCACGCAGGTCATGATCTTCTGCATGAGGCCGGTCCTCTGGGCCTCGTCCAGGAAGCCCACGCCCAGCTCGTAGCCCTTGACGGCGCCCCAGATGCGCAGCGCGAAGCCGGGGACGTTGTAGATGAGCAGGAAGGCGATGGGGCCGAAGGGGTTGCCGGCCTGGCACAGGCTGATGCCCACCGCGGCGGCGACCACGCGCAGCGTCGACAGGAAGATGGAGTCGCCGATGCCGGACAGCGGACCCATGAGGGCGGCCTTGACGTCGTTGACGCTCTCGGGCTCGATCTCGCCGCGGGCGACCTTCTCCTCCATGGCCATCGCGATGCCGCCGACGAACGGGGCGAACTGGACGGTGATGTTGAAGAACGCGCAGTGGCGGTGCAGGGCCTCGGCGTAGTCGTCGGGGCGGCCGGCGTAGATCTTCTTGAGCATGTTGGCGACCATCAGGCAGAAGGCGATGTTCATCTGCTTGTAGTAGGTCCAGGAGAACTCCATGCCCAGGGCGCCGGTGTTGACGGCGCTCTTGATGAGGTCGGAGCGCGTGATCTTGTTCTCGGGACTAGAAGTCATCGTCCTCATCCCCTTCCGCGGAGAGCTGGGGCTGGGCTCCGCCCAGGCCGAGCAGGTCGAACTTGTCGATGCCGATGATGATGGCGATCAGGGCGACGCCCAGGACGGGCACGTTGGCGTAGGAGCACAGCAGGAAGCCCAGGAAGTAGAAGGGCACGAGCTGCTTGGTGAGCACCAGGCGGCCGAGCATGGCGAAGCCCATGGCAGGCAGGATGTTGGCGGCAACGCCGCAACCGTCGATGATGAAGGGCGGGATGAAGTCGAGCAGGCCCTGGATGGCGTCGGAACCCAAATAGAAGGCGCCGCCGCACAGCAGGAAGTACTCGACGCAGCCCCAGATTCCAATTCCCCAATGAACGGCGTAGATGCCTTTGAGGTTTCCCTTGAGGGCGAACTTGTCTGCCATATCGACAAACACAGGGAACAAGGCATTGGTAATGTTGCCGATCGTCAGTGCAAGGACGGCGATGGGCATGGCGAGCGCGATGGCCGTCTCGGTACCCTGACCGAGCTGAATGGCAAACGCGCAGGCGAGCACGCCGCCGACGGTTTCGTTAGGCGGCACGTAGGCGCCGATGGAGATCGAGCCCATGAACAGCAACTCCAGGCTGGCGCCAACGGCAAGGCCAGTCTGCAGGTCCCCCAGCACCAGGCCCACGAGCGGGCACAGGACGATGGGGCGGAACGCGTAGAGGGTGCCGAGCTGGTAGTCGAGGCATCCAAACGCTCCGACTAAGCCGACGAGTATTGCTTGGACAAGCATAATTCCTCCCAATAAGGAATCTCGAACCGTCGTCACTCCCGTCGCGCGCGTTGTTGATATCAATTCCGGGAGTTCGATTCCACGGCTCGAAGCGTACCTGGTGTGCTGCTAACACCCATGCCAGGCACAAATGATTTGATACCAATTATAGGTATGCAGGTTCTTACTATTTAATACCACTCGCTCAGCGGAGTGTTTTTTACCGTAAACGGCAGACGTATCCCGTCAGGCGCGCTCTTTGTTTCGATGGAGGACAAGCGTCACCAGAAAGCCATCGCCAAAGGCATCGGATGCCAAGTTGGCCATAATCACCAAAACGATAATCGCTGCGCCCAAAAACTCGTTCCAGCGAAAGACCTCGCCAAAGAGGAGCGCCGACCAGCAGGGAGCGAGCACGACCTCACTCATGCAAACCAAGTTGGCCGCAAACGCGTTGGTGCGCGCAATCCCCTTGGCATACAGCACACTCGCAAGGCCGCTGCAAAAAAGGCCATGCACCAGCATAAGCCCCCACTCAAAGGGTTTCACGGAGCCTAGGTCGCCGGCAAAATAGACGATCGGAAGTATCGAGATGCCGCAGGAGATGAGCGAGGACACCATAGGCGACGCATCGGGGCGAGAGTTTAAAAAGAAACACAGCCCAAAGGTGGCGCCCGAAATGACGGCAAGCAGATTTCCGAGCATGCCCTCGGCACTCAAATCACCTAAAAAGAAAAGTCCCATACCCGTAAAAGCAACCACCACGGAGGCAATCTTCGCAGGCGAGGGCAACGTGCGAGTTGCGAGCGATTGATACACGATAACGAAAATCATCGAGGTGTACTGCAGAACGATCGCGTTGCCGACCGCCGTGAGCTGGTTGGCAAAGTTAAACGTGGTGCCCGTCACGAAGTTGCAGACGGCCACAAGGACAATAAGACGGCTGACGCGAAAGACGGGCCTGCCGACGAGCAGGATAAAGAGCGCCATAAATATTGCCGTAACGGCACCGATCAAAAGAGCTGACTGCGAATTGGCGCGAACGAGGATGCCGATAAAACTCCACAAGAGCGCCGTGCCAAATAGATACATCGCCCCGCTCACGCCATTATCGGGTGGATTGTCAGATCGAATCACGAAGCACCTCCAGCTAGCTTTCGGTAATAAAAAACGGCGACCGCAATGGGTCGCCGTTTCCCTTGGGGGCAGAATAGAACGCAGGAACCTACGCCAGCACGCCGAAGAACGCGCCGACGATGCCCACGGCCATGGTGGCCACGATCAGCACCATGGGGTTGATCTTCTTGGACAGCAGCCAGTAGTACAGCCAGAAGGCAATCATGCCGAGCATGCCGGGCATGATGCCGTCCAGGATGTCCTGGAGGGTCTGGGCGTCGTCGCCCGAGCCGATGGCCACCGGGATGCTGGCCCAGAACATGTCCTTGCACATGGCGCCAACGACCATGACGCCCACGATTCCCACGCAGGTCATGATCTTCTGCATGAGGCCGGTCCTCTGGGCCTCGTCCAGGAAGCCCACGCCCAGCTCGTAGCCCTTGACGGCGCCCCAGATGCGCAGCGCGAAGCCGGGGACGTTGTAGATGAGCAGGAAGGCGATGGGGCCGAAGGGGTTGCCGGCCTGGCACAGGCTGATGCCCACCGCGGCGGCGACCACGCGCAGCGTCGACAGGAAGATGGAGTCGCCGATGCCGGACAGCGGACCCATGAGGGCGGCCTTGACGTCGTTGACGCTCTCGGGCTCGATCTCGCCGCGGGCGACCTTCTCCTCCATGGCCATCGCGATGCCGCCGACGAACGGGGCGAACTGGACGGTGATGTTGAAGAACGCGCAGTGGCGGTGCAGGGCCTCGGCGTAGTCGTCGGGGCGGCCGGCGTAGATCTTCTTGAGCATGTTGGCGACCATCAGGCAGAAGGCGATGTTCATCTGCTTGTAGTAGGTCCAGGAGAACTCCATGCCCAGGGCGCCGGTGTTGACGGCGCTCTTGATGAGGTCGGAGCGCGTGATCTTGTTCTCGGGACTAGAAGTCATCGTCCTCATCCCCTTCCGCGGAGAGCTGGGGCTGGGCTCCGCCCAGGCCGAGCAGGTCGAACTTGTCGATGCCGATGATGATGGCGATCAGGGCGACGCCCAGGACGGGCACGTTGGCGTAGGAGCACAGCAGGAAGCCCAGGAAGTAGAAGGGCACGAGCTGCTTGGTGAGCACCAGGCGGCCGAGCATGGCGAAGCCCATGGCAGGCAGGATGTTGGCGGCAACGCCAAAGCCAGCAAGGACAAAGTCGGGGATAAAGTCGAGCACGCCCTGGATAGCGTCAGCACCCAGATAGAACGACAGCGAGCACAACAGGAACGCCATGATGATACCGGTGGAACCGATCAGGAAGTGCATCGCATAGACGCCCTTAAGGTTGCCCCGGGCAGAGAAAACATCGGCGCGGTCAACCAAAATCGGCAGGGCGGCGTTGAGGATGTTCTTGATGGCAAGGCACAGCGTGGCGATGGGCATAGCGAGCGCGATGGCTGCCTCGGTGCTCTGGCCCAGCTGGATAGCGAAGGCACAGGCGAGCACGCCGCCGATCGTCTCATCGGGCGGCACGTAGGCACCGATGGAGATTGAGCCCATGAACAGCAGCTCCAGGCTCGCACCGATCGCGAGGCCGGACTGCAGGTCCCCCAGCACCAGGCCCACGAGCGGGCACAGGACGATGGGGCGGAACGCATAGAGCGTACCGAGCTGGTAGTCGAACTTACCAAACGCGGCGATAAGTCCGATGAGGATTGCTTGGGTAAGCATACATCCCCCTTTCCTAATAGGACACTACGAAGAACCCGCAGGCTCTTCGAAATTAAACGCCTAGAGCACGCTTGCGCAGTCGACCTTGGGGTCGTCGGCCAGAGGACGAATCTCGACCTCGACGCCGCGGCTCAGCATCTCGCGCACATCGGCTTCCTCGGCCGCAGTCAGGAAGATCTGACGAGAGACCTGACGAGCATCGGGGCGCTTCTCGTCCTTGGGCTTGGTGTTGCCCAGGTTGACCGACTTGATCTGCGGGCAGCCCTCAACAAGCTGCTTTGCCTCAGCGATGGTGGCGACGCAGATAATCATCTTGTATTTGTCAGTCACACCCGAGTTAATGGCCTCGATGGCATTCGCCATATCCTTGATGACGAGCTTGCAGCCGGCAGGCTTGCCCATCTTGAGCGTCGTCTTCCACACCGGGTCGTTAGCGACCTTATCGCCCACGCAGAAGATGCAATTGGAGCCGAGGCCCTGAACCCAAGAGACCGCGACCTGGCCATGAAGCAGGCGATGGTCGACGCGAAGTAGCTGAATCATAATGTGACCCCCCAAAGGTCTTGTGCCGTCTTACGGCGTGTCAGTAGGTGCTGCGGATTAGAACTCTTCTTCCTCGTCGTCATCGACCAAAAGATCGTTGACAAACTTCACGCGCGTATCGTCCGCAGCGACGATGGTGCGAATCGTCTCTTCAACCGGCACCGACTCGTCAGAGAACAGCAGCTGAATGAGCAGAGGAAGGTTCATGTTGGTAACGAGGTACGTGCGGGGGCGCGTCTGGACGATCTTGGTGAACTCGTTGTTGACGCTGCCGCCAAAGAGGTCGGTGCACACGACGACATCATCGTCGGCAGCCATGCCTGCCAGCAGTTTTTGGGCCTCCTCGGCCACGTCCATGCGGTCATCGACGAACATCGAAAGATCGTGGACGTTGTCGCGAGCGCCCGAGAGCAGCTCGATGCTCTCCTTGATGCCGGTAGCGAAGTGCGCATGGCTGGCGATGATGTACTGTCTCATTCTGTGTTCCTCTCAATAGCCCGGCGCGTTCCCGCACCCGTTTTCTTTAGTAGTCGAACTGGTGATAGTAGCGACGATACTTGAGGTTGTGCTTGGTGACCGTCTCGTAGTAGCGAGCCAGGCGGTCGGTAACGAGCACCGTCAGAATCCACGGGGACACGATGACGCGGAACTCATCGTCAAGGCCGGGGATCGCGAACTCGGCGGTGTCGATGACGTTGACGTCGGTGTCGCCGGTCACGCCGCGGGTCAGGAAGGCGCGGACGCGCTCGTCGAGCTTGCGGTTCTCGTCCTCGCCCATGAACAGGAACACGGGGACGCCGGGCTCCACGAGCTCGAGGGTGCCGTGGAAGAAGTCGGCCGAGGTGATGTAGCGGGTGCGCTTCCACTGCATCTCCTCCAGGATGCACATCGAGAAGAGGATGGTCTCGCCCCACAGGGCGCCGGAGCCGATGAACATGGTGTAGGGGGCCAGGGCGTACTTCTTGGCGAGCTCCTCGGCGCGCGGCTCGAAGCGCTTGCGGATGTCGAGCATGTCCTTCCAGATGTCCTTGGTCTGCTCGATGAACAGGTCGAACTTGGGGAAGCAGCCGCGGCGGTTGAGCAGGCGCAGGCCGAAGCAGTCGGCGAGGTAGTAGCCCTTCTCGCAGCCGCCCGAACCATGGTCGGAAGCCATGGCGACGCAGTTCTCGGCGCCGACGGCCTGGCCGATGGGGCCCTCGGGCTTGGTCATGGCGTAGACGCGCACGCCCATGCCCTTCATCTTCTTGACGGCCTCGAGGACCTCGGGGGTGGTGCCGGACTCGGAGGCGGTGAGCACGACGGACTTCTCGGTCATGCGCTTGTGGCCGGAGACGTTCCACTCGGCGGCGTGGATCAGGTAGACCTCGAGGTCGCGGTCGCCGAACTTGTTCATGAGGTACTCGAGCTGCATGAGCTCGTCCCAGGTGCCGCCGACGCCCATCAGGAACACGGCGTCGTAGCCCTCGTCGGCGACCTTGTCGGCGAGCGCGGTCATCTTCTTGCCGGTCTCGTAGAGCGCCTTGCCGTCCTCGAGGTAGCCCTCCTGGTCGAAATGCATGATCTCGATCTTCTCGGTTTCCTTCATTTGTCTCTCCTTTCTGGGGTTGTCTTCACATCCCCCATGCCAACGGGCATCAAAACCCGCTTACATTCCGTAACACTCAGCCGCTTTGGCCTTAAGCGCATTGACTGACTCTTCGTAGCCCTCTGCCTTGACCTCCATTTGCTTGGAGACGGCATCGAGATACGGGTGCACGTCCCATGACTTCAGACGCTCGGCGATCATTGCCGCAATCGTCTGGAAGAACACAAGATTGGGAATTGCGCTGAGCAGCGGAGCCACCTGAGGCACCACAACCTCGTGAGCCTTACCCTTGGGATGGGCCGTGAGCAGCACCGTTTTTGCCGTAACGTTCGATAGCGCATCGGCGATATCCGCAAGACGCTCCGACCCCTGCGGATCGTCGACGATAAACACCAGATAGCCCGGAACAATCTGCATCTCGGGACCGTGGACGAACTCCTCGCCTTCGTGGTGCATGGCAGGAATCTTGATGGTCTCGCTCAGCTTGAGCGCCGCCTCCTCGGCAACACCGTAGTTGGGTCCGTTGCCGACGACCATGGCGGGCGTGTGCTCAGAAAGATCGAGCATGTGGTCTTGGACATATGCCTCGGCGGTCTTGCACATCACGGCATTGGCATGGATAGCCTCGCGCAGGTCGTCAAGACGCTGGGCAACGCCCTTGGCGTCAATCGTTCCGCGCGCCTGACCGCCGTAAATACCAAAGAGCACCAGGTACTCAACGAGAACCTCGACGCCCAGAGTCACAAAGTCCACCGACTCGACGCCCACACCGTAGTCAAGAACGATGTCAGTGTGCTCCTTGATGGGTGCCTCGACGTTTGCCGTGAGCGCAACTGCAGCCATATCGTGTGCGCGCATGTAATCGAGCGCCGCAATCGTATTGGTTGAATAGCCGCTCTGCGAGACGGCGATGTTGAGCGCATGCTGTGGATAGGTGTGTTCAAAATCGACGAAGGCCTCGGGCGTCACAACGGACACCTGCATCTGCAGCGCATCTTGCAGGTAATCGCGGGCGCAATCCGCAGCATGGCGCGACGAACCCGAAGCAACGATGCGCAGCGCGTCAAAAGAACCGGACTGGAAAATATCAACGAGCTGCGCTACCAGCTCAGACGAACGCTCGAGGTTCTCTCCCATACGCACATGGGCAAGCTGAACGTAATCGAGCATCTTCATCGTCTCACCTCGTAACAAATCATTAGTATTTGATACCAATCACAGTTACAGGTTACGGCTTTTTGATACCTCTTTGTCGATTAATTTATCCCCTTCGGCGAACGGTCGATTTTGAGCCATGTAAGGTTGTATATACAGTCGGTCAAATTGCCCAAACAGACCGGCTGTTACCGCGCGCGATGCAAAGCCCCAGCTAGTACGTATAGGTGTAGCCGCCCGCATCGCCACGATTGAAGGACTTTACATACTCGATAGCCTGACCGCTCGCGTCATAGCTCACGCATTCCAAAAGCAAAACAAGATCCCCTTGTTCCAAGCCAAGCAAGCCCGCGTCGCGTGCGCCCACCGCCTCGATATCGAGCTTCTCCTGAGCCATGACCGGCTTTCGGCCTAGCATCTCATAGGTCTCGTACAAGCTGAAGACCGACACGTCAATATCTTCGATTGTGGGAAACAGCCGGCACGGGATGAACGCCATCTCAATCGATACGGGATCGCCGTTGACGCAGTTCAAACGCCGAATCGAATACAACAAATCGTCCTCGGCAATGCCAAACAGGTTGGCATAATATGGGCCCGCATAACGCTTGGAACGCGCGAGGATACGGACGGACGGCTCGCCGCCCGAAGCACGAACCGACTCGCGAAAGCCTCCTGTTCGCTCGTAGGCAACGGGTACTTTCTGCGCCACAAACGCGCCCTTTCCGCGGACGCGTCGAATCTGCCCGCGCCGAACCAGCTCATCGACAGCGCTTCGGATGGTCAAGCGTGTCGTACCAAATTCCTCGGCGAGGTCTTTTTCGGACGGAATCATGGAACCCGTGGGATATATACCGCGCTCGATACGTTCCTCGATGCGGCGTCGAATGCGCATATAAACCGGGGTGGCATCTACTGTTTCAGCCATTGTTCACCTGCCACGCTTCTCATTCCGTTCTTTTCGCCGTTATCGGCAAAGCGGAACTTTGTGGGCAAAATCACCGATTTGCAATGCTCCACAAAACGCATGTCCTTATCAAATTCGATCGTGCTCTCATAGAACACCGGCGTTCCCTCTTCTTGCTGGAGCAGCTCGGCCTCTTCGGCGTTCAAACGCGAGATGGAGATATGCTCACGTCCATGCTCAACACGCACGCCACCTTCTTTGAGCAAGACATCGTAAAGGCTCTCACACTCAAAATCGTGCTCGAGAAGCGATGGGCACAGGGACAGGTTAACGTGAGCAGTCTCGATTGACGCCGGCTCGCCCTCTATAAGTCGAATGCGCTGCATGCGGAGTAAAGGAGCGCCCACAGCCACCCCAAGCTTGTCGGCAAGCGCCTCATCCGCCTCGATGGTCCCGGTGGAAACCAGACGAGAAGAGGGGTGCAGGCCGACAGTCCGCACGGCATCGGAAAAGTTATACGTTTCCTGGAAGATGTTCAGCGGCTTGGGAGGACACACATATGTACCCGATCCGCGACGGCTCTCGAGCGTTCCACACGAGATGAGCCGTGTGATGCCAGCGCGCAACGCCGTACGCGAAACGCCAATCTCTTCGCACAGCACTCGCTCAGCCGGCAGGCGATCGCCGCCGGTAAGCTGATGGTGCTGGATATACCAAAGAATTCCCTCAACAGCACAATCTTTGGGGGGGATTGCATAAGATTCGCCTGCCATTGCACAGACTCCTCATTCAGAAACGTATGCCGCCAAAATTAGGCCAGCCCTCCCATGGCATCAAATTCGGCCTTGATCTTCTCGGCGACATTCCGATACGACTTATATAGGTTTGAATCGCGTTTAACTTCGTCGGTCATAACGGGAATCTCTAATTTGGAAACCTTGCCTTTTCCCGTCTGAACCGCCACAACAACGCCCATACCAAGACACATATTACGCTTGGCAGCGTTCATTTTTGCCGCCTTGGCGGGATTTGCCAGAATACGCTGGGCAAATTCTTGTTTGGAGACCGCTTCTTCGGCCTCCGGATTGCCAGCTTCTGCCACTTCGCACTGCAGCACGTCCGCATAGTCAAAAATCTTCGGCTCGCCGCCGCGCTGATGCACGGCCCACTTGCGGCGCGTGGCATCCTGGTAGATAGCCGGCAAAAATGTAAACCGCGGCGGGTCCAAAATCGTATCCGTGATGGTAAACACATCGGGATCAAAGGCATCCTGCGGGTTTTTCTTCTTGAACAGCCCCATATCAGCCTCCCGTACTAGTATTAAACAACTCAAGTTGAATATAGCACCAATTTCAAGCCGCCGCTTTACCGCATCGGTGCGTGGTGTCTATGGCTCGCCCAGCGGAAAAGTTCACGGACGAGGGCCGGGGCGGGGGGGGGGGGGGGGGGGGGGGGGGGGGGGGGGGGGTGTTTTTTTTTTTGGTGGGGTGGTAAAAAAAAAAAAAACCCACCCCCCCCCGTCCCCGCCCCGGCAATGCAATCTTGGCTAACCATAGTTAGATGCACGGCTTCTAAGGCAGCGTTAGCAAGGTCCCCATTACATAAAAAAGAATCAGCCCCCGCATATCGAAACGGTCGAGAGGGCCGCCTCCGGGCGGGTGCCTTCCCCTGAGAAGTTCGCGAAGCCCACTTCTCAGGGGAAGGCACCCGCCCGGAGGCGGCCCCAGCGCGAGACCGTCCCGGATGCTATTCGTTGTCGCCGGCAGTTAGCTGCGTTGCGGAGAGTACGCCGTCGGCAGCGGTTGCGGCTGCGGCGTCGGGCCAGACCCAATCGGTAAAGGCCGGGTGATCGAAGCCCTCGTCGCACGCGAACTCAAAGGCCTCGGTGCGGAAGGCCTCCCACTCATCAATCTGCTTGGCAAACTTATCGGCGTCAACCATGCGCAGCACGTCGGCGGCCAGGGCCCAGCGGTCCATGTTGTTCAGGCGCAGCATGTCAAACGGCGTGGTCGTGGAGCCCTTCTCCTCGTAGCCGTGAACGCGGAAGGCATCGTGGCCGGGACGGTTCCAGATCAGGCGGCGAATCGTGCCGGCATAAGCGTGGAATGCGAAGAGCACGGGCTTCTCGCCGCGGCCAAACAGCTCAGCCCAGCGCTCATCGCTGATGGCTTGGTCGTTCTCGCAGACGTTCTGGATCTTGAGCAGATCGACTACGTTGACAAACCAGACCTTGATGCCCAGCCCGCGTAGCATATCGGTTGCGGCCAGTGCCTCGAGCGTCGGCACGTCACCGCAAGTAGCGACCACGACGTCGGCCTCGGCGAGCGAGTCGGCAGTCGATGCCCACTCCCAGGTCGCTACGCCCTCGGCGAGCTCAGACTTGGCCTCGTCGACCGTCTGGAAGGTGGGGGCGGGCTGCTTGCCACAGAAGATGGCATTGACGCAGTCGGTGGACTGGTAGACGCGCTCGGCCACAGCAAGGGCCATGTTGGCATCGGCCGGATAATAAGCATTCACGACATGCGTGTCGTTTGCCTTGTTGAGCAGCAGGTCGATAAAGCCGGGGTCCTGGTGCGAAAAGCCGTTGTGGTCCTGGCGCCAGACATGGCTCGACAGCAAAATATTGAGGCCGCTGATAGGAGCGCGCCACGGAATCTCGCGCTTGGTTGCTTCGAGCCATTTGCAGTGCTGGTTGACCATGGAATCGACCACGTGGACAAAGCTCTCGTAGGAGCTCCACACACCGGAGCGGCCGGTGAGCACGTAGGCCTCGAGGAAGCCCTCGCACTGGTGCTCGGACAGCTGCTCGACAACCTTACCGGAACCGGCCAGCAGCTCGTCGTTGGCATCGTCCTCGTAGAAACCGGCATCCCACTGCTTCTTGGTCACCTTATAGGCAGCCTGCAGGCGGTTGGACGCGGTCTCGTCGGGACCGAAGATGCGGAAATCATCCATGTTCTTGGCCAGAACATCGGCAGTGTACTCACCAAAGACGCGGGCGGCCTCGGTGGAGCCCCAGCCGTGGCCCTTACTTGCGACGGGGATCTCGTGAGCGTGAATATCGGGAAGCTCGAGCTCGCGGCGTACCTTGCCGCCGTTCGCGTTGGGATTGGCGCCGATACGCAGCTCGCCGGTCGGCATAAAGGCCGTCACCTCGGGGCGCACCTGGCCCTCGGGCGTAAAGAGCTCCTCGGGCTTGTAGGAGCGCAGCCACTCGCGCAGCACGCGGAAGTGCTCGTGGGTGTCCTTGGCACTCGCCAGCGGCACCTGATGGGCGCGCCAGGAGTCCTCGGTCTTCTTGCCATCAATCTGCTTGGGGCAGGTCCAACCCTTGGGCGTACGGAACACGATCATGGGATAGGCCGGACGGACCACGGTCTCGCCCGCAGTGGCCTGAGCCATAGCGGTGGCCTTGATGTCGCAGATCTCATCGAAGACCTGCTCGAACAGGGCGGCGAAACGCGCATGAATGCTCGCATGGCTCTCGTCGTCAAAGCCGGCGACAAAGAAATGCGGCTTATAGCCCATGCCCTCAAAGAACTTGGTGAGCTCCTCGTCGGACACGCGGGCAAGAATGGTGGGGTTGGCGATCTTGTAGCCGTTGAGGTGCAGGATCGGCAGGACGATACCATCGGTTGCCGGGTTCACGAGCTTGTTAGACTGCCAAGAGGTCGCGAGCGGACCGGTCTCGGACTCGCCGTCGCCCACCACAGCCACGGCCAGCAGGCTCGGGTTATCCATGACGGCACCGTAGGCGTGGCTGAGCGTGTAGCCGAGCTCGCCGCCCTCGTGGATGGAGCCAGGCGTCTCGGGCGCAAAATGGCTCGGAATACCGCCGGGGTAGGAAAACTGGCGGAAGAACTTCTGCAGGCCGGCCTCGTCATTGGTAATGTCGGGGCGAATCTCGCGGTAGGTACCATCGAGCAACGACTGGGCGGTGCCAGCGGGACCACCGTGACCCGGGCCCATCAAGAAGATCGCGTTCTGGTTGTGATCGGCGATGAGGCGGTTGACATGACCGAACAGGAAGTTGATGCCGGGCGTGGTGCCCCAGTGACCGACCAGGCGGTGCTTAACGTCCGGGCGACCAAAGTCGCGCACCTCGCCGGTTTTCTCATCGACAAAGTCGGGGCGCATGAGCGGGTTAGAGCGAAGGTAGATCTGACCGACGGACAGATAATTCGATGCACGCCAATACAGGTCGACGCCCTCGAGCTCAGAAGCCGGCACCTCGTGGCCCAGCTTTTGCCACGGCGTCCCCAGTGTTTTAGCCATTGTTTATGTCCCTCCGCTGTGCGGTCGCCCTCCAATACGGCAACCATTCGTTGGGACTAGTATATTTGCTAAAACGTTTTATCGTGGTGAAAAAACGTTTTATCACCCTTATCAATCACATCGATCAACAAAACGCGACATTCACCTGCGGCATTGTCTGCCACAGGTGCTCCACATTCGGTCTCTGCAAATTGATAAACGTGTTTAGTTATGTTTAGTAAGCTCGAGCACGCTGCCCTTAACGATAAGCGCCGGCTCCAGGACGACCTCTTCGGCACGCCTACCGCCCCTACCGGCAAGACGCTTGGACATGCAGCCAAAAGCATGTTCCGCGAGGACACCAGGATCCTGCTCAATGGCGGTCAGCGCCGGCTCAAAGAGAACGTCGGCCGCCGAGTTGTCATAGCTCACCACCGAAATATCGCCCGGGATGCTCTTCCCCATCTCGTGCAAACGCTTGAGCAAACCGAGGGCAATGTTGTCCGAGCTTGCGAATACGGCAGTGGCGTCGGTTGCGAGCACCGCCTCCGAGGCCTCGTAGGCGCTCGGAATGTAGTACTCGCTTTCAAACTCCAAACGCGCGTCGATAGGCAGGCCAACCTCGCGCAGCGCGCGCTCATAGCCGGCAAGTCGCTTGCGACCCGTATTGGAACGACGCGCATTAACCAAGCAGGCAATGCGACGGTGGCCCTGCTCGATCAGATAGCGGGTAGCCATATAGCCACCCATCTCGTGGTCGAACATCACCTTGTCGCACTCGAGCCCCTCAATGGCGCGGTCGACCATCACGGCAGGGATGGGTAGATGGCTGACCTCTTCGCGCAGGGCACGGTCGTCCGAGAACTCGTCGCCTACCACCAGGAAGACACCATCGACGCCGCGCGTCACCAGCTGGCGCAGCAGTTCCAGGTCGTCGTCGGCGCTTCCGCCCGAGCTGGTAATAAAGAGCGCATAGCCGTCCTCGCGGCAGCGCTTTTCCAAGCTACCGGCAAGTGAGGCAAAAAATCGGCTCTCGATGTTGGGGACGATAAGACCCAGGGTGCGTGACTCGCGCATGACCAGGCTGCGCGCAATCTGGTTGGGAACATAGTGGTTGCGCGCCGCGACCTCCTTGATGAGCTTGCGGTTTTCTTCCGAGATGCGACAAGGCCGATTGTTGAGAACAAGCGAGACCGACGAGGGGGAAAGCCCCACCTCCTGGGCGATCTGCTTGAGGGTGACTTTGTTGGCCATCTCGCTCCTTCCGGGTTTACGCGCAATCTCTTGAAAGTATAGCGACTGCCCCTCTACCTCGGTGATAAACACTTTACCAATCCGGTAGACGGCTGTTTTATCGCCGCCAGCGCACCAAATACGTCCAGGTGGGGTATATTGCAATCGATTGATGACAACGACCACCAAAAGGCGGATATTCGGATGCACGAGAACGACTTTTTTAACGAGGACCTGCTGTGCGCGCTCGCTGGCGTTGCCGGCGAGGACAACGTGTTGATGAGCGAGCCCATGCGCGAGCACACCACGTTTAAGATTGGCGGCCCGGCCGACGTCTTTGTCACGCCCGACACCGAGCAGGGCCTCGTCGCCACGCTCGATACCTGCTATCGCTGCGATCTGCCACTCACCATCGTGGGCAACGGCTCCGACCTACTCGTCGGCGACAAGGGCATACGCGGCGTCGTCGTAGCGCTAGGCGAGGGCCTCTCCGACATTACCGTCGACGGCACGCACGTTACGGCAGCAGCCGGTGCGCTGCTTTCGGATGTTGCGGCCGCGGCAGCCGAGGCCGGTCTCACCGGCATGGAGCCCATCTCGGGCATCCCCGGATCGGTCGGCGGCGCCTGCTACATGAACGCCGGCGCCTACGGTGCCTGCATGGCCGACGTGCTGGAGTCTGTACGCGTCTACAAGCCCGCCCGCATGCTCGACGACGGCACCCGCGGTAGCGGCAGCATCATCGAGTTCGATGTCGACGAGCTCAATCTGGGCTATCGCAAGAGCCGCATCGCCGACGACGGCTTCATCGTGCTTTCGGCCACCTTCAATCTCGCCCCGGGCAACGCCGCGATGATCAAGGCCGACATGGACGACTACCGCCAACGCCGCGAGGACAAGCAGCCGCTCGACATGCCGAGCGCCGGCTCCACTTTCAAGCGCCCCGAGGGCCACTTTGCCGGCAAGCTCATCATGGATGCCGGCCTGCGCGGCCATGCCGTCGGCGGCGCCCAGGTGAGCGAAAAACACTGCGGCTTCATCGTCAACGCCGACCACGCCACCGCCGCCGACGTCGACGAACTCATCCGCCACATCCAAGCAACCGTCAAAGACCAATTCTGCGTAGACCTAGAACCCGAAGTCCACCGAGTAGGCGAATTTTTATAAAAAGAAGGCCCCAAAAGGGGCCTTCACTTTCTTTAATTCAGACAACCAGTCCGGTGTGTCGCGCCTTGAACCCGGAAGGTCCGGGACTGCGGGCGAGGCATAAGGTTGGTCGCGAGTTCCGCACGCAAAGAAGGCCACTTAATGTGGCCTTCGTCTTGCGCAGGACTGTAGAGCAGGCAACCTTATGCCTCGCCCGCAGTCCCGGACCAAGCCGCAGCTACGACAGCGCAATACCGCCAAGCCAGCCCCAGCGCACACCAGAGCCAGTGCCGTAGAACCCAATGAACGAGTCAAGCGACCTCGACGTGATGGCGCCTTCGTTGCTCATAACGATGCCGCCGCCAACATAGATGCCCACGTGTCCGTACAGCAGACCCGGCATACCGGTGCCACTGTGCGACGAGTCGGCCACGATCATGCCCACCTGCAGCGCCGAACGATCGGAGCTGTAGCACCAGGCGTTAAACATGTCGCACGCGTTGCCGCCAAAGTAGCCCACGCCGGCGTTGCGGAAGACGTTGGTGACCCAGGCGGCGCACCAGTTTAGGCCAGGCGAAGGCGTGGAGTAGCATGCGTTGACGACAGCCTGCTGCTTGCCCGAGCCGGCATTCTGTTGCGGATTTCCGGGCGCATACGATCCGCCACCCGAGTTTGAACCACCCGAGTAGGAATTGTTCTTGTTTGCGGCAGCCGCGGCAGCGGCGGCCTTCTTGGCAGCCTCCTCAGCCTGGGCGGCAGCGAGAATCTCGGAATCGCGCTGGGCCATGAGCTCCTTGACGTCGTCGGAGAGGCCGTTCAGAACCGTCTGGACCTCCTGCTGCTTGGCCTGCATGTCCTGCATCTGGGCAGTCTGCTGGTCCTTGAGCTTCTCCAAGTCGGCTTTTTGCGACTCGAGCTCGGACTTCTGTGTATCGAGCTCTTTCTGGATGGTCTGGATATCCTCGATGGCGTCGCGGTCGCTCTTGTTGATCTTCTCAACATAGTGCGCATTGGCGACGAGCTCCTCAAACGAGCCCGAGGCGAGCAGCAGCGACAGGATGTTGGTGCCGCCCGACTTATAGTTGGCGGAAACGCGATCGGAAAGATCGCCGCGCTTCTTTTTGAGCTCGGCCTTCTTTTCGTCAATCTGCGCCTGCGTGCTGTCAATCTGGCCCTGTACGCTCTCGATATCGTTGAGGGTCTGGGCGTTCTTGTTGGCCAGCGCCGCGTATTCATTTGCGATGCTGTCGAGCTGGGCCTGGACCTCGTCAAGCTGAGCCTGGGCCGCATTGAGCTTGTCGGTGGTTTCCTTGGTGGCCTCCGCAGCATGGGCGCGAGCGGGCAGACCAAAAAGAACGGCTGCAGAAGCGGCGCCGAACAAGGCCTTGAGGGCAGTGCGACGCGAAAGCTCCTGGGAAAGGATGGAATCGCTGTTTGGTGACATATCTACTCCGTTACATGTTTATTTATATGTCGCTCAACTCATACATATTAGCGTACATCCGACACGTCCCAACGATTTCCACGAACGGCAGCAAACCCCATGGTCGGCGGCTCGTATGCAAACGTCAAAGTCAAGGTTATGCCCACGCCAAACATTTCCATGAGTACGTTAGCATGTTCGTCTGCTTTTCCTGCCCTGCACGTTTTGGGTGCCCCTGCCTGCGCTATACTCCCTCAGGAAGTGTTCCTGATTCGATAGGAGACTACATGTCCAAAGCACTCGACCCCAAAGACACCTGCGTCCTCGTAACCGGTGGCGCCGGCTTTATCGGCTCGCACACCGTCGTTCAGCTGCTCGAGGGTGGCTACCAGGTCGTCATCGTCGACGACCTCTCCAACTCCAGCGCCGTCGCCGTCGACCGTGTCAAGACCATCGTGGGCGACAAGGCCGCCAAGAACCTCACCTTCTACGAGGCCAACGTGCTCGACCGCGATGCCATGAACAAGATCTTCGATACCCATCAGATCGACCGCGTCATCCACTTCGCCGGCTTTAAGGCCGTCGGCGAGTCGGTGAGCAAGCCCGTCGAATACTATCACAACAACATCGAGAACACCCTGGTGCTCGTCGACGTTATGCGCAACCATGGCTGCAAGTCCATCATCTTCTCGAGCTCCTCGACCGTCTACGGCGATCCGGATAACCCGCCCGTCACCGAGGAAGACCCCAAGAAGCCCGCGACCAACCCCTATGGCTGGACCAAGTGGATGATTGAGCAGATCCTTATGGACGTTCACACCGCCGACCCCGAGTGGAACGTTGTGCTGCTCCGCTACTTCAACCCCATCGGCGCCCATCCGTCGGGCCTGATCGGCGAGGACCCCAAGGGCATCCCCAACAACCTGGTGCCTTATGTCGCGCAGGTTGCCGTGGGCAAGCTCGAGGCCGTTCAGGTCTTTGGCAACGACTACCCCACCCCCGACGGCACCGGTGTGCGCGACTACATCCACGTGTGTGACCTGGCATCGGGCCATGTGGCCGCCCTCAACTGGATGAACGGCAAGACCGGCGTCGAGATCTTTAACCTAGGCACCGGCACCGGCACCTCGGTGCTCGAGGTCGTCGCCGCCTTCTCCAAGGCCTGTGGCAAAGAGCTGCCCTACGTGATTCGCGAGCGCCGCGCCGGCGACATCGCCGCCAACTGGTGCGACGCTTCCAAGGCCGAGCGCATGATGGGTTGGAAGGCACAGTACGACATCGCGGACATGTGCCGCGACAGCTGGAACTGGCAGAGCCACAACCCCAACGGCTTCGCCGACGCCGAGTAGCAAAAACCTACACACCGTTCTTGCCCCGATCTCACGATGTGAGACCGGGGCTTTTTCATGGCATGTAACCATTCGCCGTAAATCGACCAACTTTTTTATCTTGCCTATACATGTTTAAACAACATGTATACAATAGGTGTATCGAATCAGAACATCGGAGGCGGACTGCACACCCATCGGCAGGCCGACCCCACAACGAGAAGGATAGAAGACGGCCTTGCCAGTTGCGAACTCGTTGGTGGCGTCGTCGCCGGTCTTGGAGGCAAGCTGCGAAGGATCGCAGGTGGAGTCGGTGATGTACAGGTCGAAGATCTGCTTAAAGTTGTCGAGATACTCGCCCTTAATCTCGTCATCCTCCTGGTTGTGCTCCTTCTCGAACTCGTAGTAGAGCGGGAGGTTGGCGAGGTGGGTGGTGTAGCGCCAGCTGGAGGAGTCATCCATGCCGGCGGAAGTGAAGGCACCGTCAACGCCAAGCTCGTCCTTGCGGGCCTGAATGTCATCGGCGCAAGCCTTCAGCTTGTCGAAGGAGTTGATGTCCTCGGCCTTGTAGCCAGCCTTCTCGAGGAGCTGCTTGTTGTAGATGATGCCGTAGCTCTCCTGGACCCAGTCGATACCTAGATCCTTGCCGTCGGACTGCAGAGCCAGGGAGTCGTCGACGAGCTCACCGCGGACCTTGGTATCGGACAGGTCGGCGCAGTAGTCCTTTCAGTTCTTAAGACCGGTGGGCCCGTTGACCTGGAACAGGGTCGGAGCGGAGCTCTTGGACATCTCGGACTTGAGCTTCTCCTCGTAGGTGTTGGAGGCGGCGGTCACGATCTTGACCTCGACGCCCTTCTCCTCCTTGTACGCCTTGGCGATCTCCTTCCACTCCTTGTCGACCTCGGGCTTGAATTGGAGGAAGTAGACCACGGCAGCGTCACCAGAAGCAGAGGAGCCGGAGCCGGCGGAGCCACCGCAGCCCACGAGACCCAGGCCAAAGACCGTGGCGGCGCCCTTTGCCGCCGCCTTCGGAGATTGGTTCGGGGACTTTGCCCCTTTTTCTGATTTGTGCAATACGCTGTTTGCCTAGTTGTCTGAACAAGTATTGTTAGAGCGGTAGAAAAACTTCGGTGAACGGTTCTTGATACATTCGTACTTGACAAATATTGTCTAAACAATTAAAGCGCCCCGTGCGGCCGATATCCCATCGACCGCACGGGGCGCTTCATATCGAAACGCAAGCTTATGCGTCTGTTACCTATCGCTTGGAATTGACGCGGTAATGGAAGATCTCGGGGTGTGTGCGAACATGCGTCACCTCAAACAAGATGCCGTCCGAGGTGTACGACTGACTCTCCATGACGGCAACGCAGTTGTATTTGCCGAGGTCAAGATAGCTGCAGTCTTCATCGTTGGCGAGCTCGACACTCACCGTACGGCGACTTGCCATCACTTTGATGCCGCGCCTGTGCTCCAGATAGTCGTAGATAGATTCTGCTGCGATCTCGGGGGTCAGACCCTTGGCGATCGACTCCAAAAAGTAGCCATGGTCCACTTGGCGCGCGCTGCCGTTGAGGCTTCGGACACGCACTACGCGAATCAGCTCCTCGCCCACCTTAAAGCCCAGGCGACGAGAGAGCTGCTCGGTGCAGACCAGATGTTCAAAGGACTTAACGTCCGTCGATGCAACGGCATTTTTGCGCTTTGCAAATTCGCCAAACGACTCGACTTCCTCGAGTGCACCCAACATGTCGGTTTCGCCCTTGAGCCAAATAACGCGTACGCCCTTGCCGTGTATGGGCTGCACAAACATCTCGTCGGCCAGCATGCTCAAGGCGCGGCGGACGGTATTGCGCGTGCAGTCGAACTCTGCGGTCAGCTCGGCTTCGGTTGGCAGCATCTCCTGAAACGCATAGGTCCCGTTAATGATGCGCGAACGGATCTCGCGGTAGATTCCTTCGTAAATCGCTTTTGGCATGGCTTCACCTCTAATGAATATGTATGGCTAGGCACGATAGCATTTCTTGGGGTTGTTTAAACCGTCTATCGGCAAAGCACGGATTATTTACCGTCGACGGTTCCCCCGGCACCCAAATCGGACCGAATCAAAACCGTCAATGCGGCAAGCAGCCAGTCCTCTACAATGAGTTCATTGTTTAAACGTTCTTGCTCGCACAGCATGTTGCATCCGGAAGGCATATTATGCTGCAGAAAATCCAACGCTTTGGCGGGGCAATGTTCGCGCCCGCCATGCTGTTTTCCATATCGGGCCTTATGGTCGGCGTCTCCGCCCTCGCAACGTCTGCGGACATCGTCGGCGACCTCGCCGTATACGGAACCCCTTGGTATGTTTTTTTGGGCTATCATCCAGCGCGGCTCGTGGACGGTCTTTAAACGCCTCCCACTGCTTTTTGCAAATCTCGCCTCGCGAGTGCACCAAACGGGCCGGAATCAAGGCCGTGCTTGACGCCCTGGGGCCAGATCACGGCACTGTGTACGGCATCGGCGACGCAAGCAACGACATCGCCCTCATGGAGGCGGTCGATGTTGGCGTCGCCATGGGCAACGCGCCGGACTTCCTCAAGGAAAAGGCCGACTACGTCACCGACAGCTTCGACCACGACGGCGTCGTCACCGCGCTCGAGCACTTTGGACTTATCTAGCCGCGCCTCTTGCCGCATTTGCGACAACATGGCTCAATCGTCTTCAACCGCCGCGCTCGATGCCCTAATGTGGCAATATGTTGTCTGCATAACGCAACGATGCAACCTAAGAAAGAATGCGAGAACCCGTGTCCAGTCCGTTTACCAGCTTTTTAGCCCAGCATTTTGACCAGATTAACGACTATCTGGCCACGTTCTTTGACGGACAGGCGACCTCTGCCGATATCGAGCGCTACCTGTATGGCCCGCTCTCGGCATTTACGGCCAATGCCGGCAAGCGCCACCGCCCGCTCATCTGCATGCTCGCCGCCACCGCAGTAGGCGGCAGCTTTGAGAGCGCCCGAAGCGCGGCGGCGGCCATCGAGCACTTTCAGTCGGGAGCGCTTATCCATGACGACATCGCCGACAACGGCCAGCTGCGCCGCGGCAAGCCCTGTATGTACCTTACCGAGGGTACGGGACTTGCCATCAACTGCGGCGACCTAGCGCTCACCATGGTTACCAAGACGGTTCTCGACGACCCCACGCTCAAGGCAGACGTGAAGCTCCGCGTGCTCCACGAGCTCACCGAGATGATCGTTCGCACCATCGAGGGTCAGGCGCTCGACCTGGGCTGGGTCCGCGATGGGCGCTTTGACATCTCGGTCGACGATTATCTGGACATGGCGACGCACAAGACCGCGTACTACAGCGGAGCCGCGCCACTTGCCGCCGGAGCCATTATCGGTGGCGGCAGCGAAGACCAGATTGAGGCGCTGCGTGCCTTTGGCCTGCACACGGGCCTTGCCTTTCAGATCCAAGATGATCTGCTCAACCTTATTGGCACCAAGGAGGCCGCCAACAAGGACTTCCGCACCGATATCACAGAGGGCAAGCGCACGCTCGTCGCCGTGCATGCCCTGTCAGACGAGCGTTATCACGACGAAGTCGAGGCAATCCTTTCCTCGGGCACCGAGGACCCCGCGCAACTCGCACGCGCCGTGGAGATCTTCCAGCAGACCGGCTCTGTCGATTTCGCCCACACTTACGCACTCAACCTGACTGCCAAGGCCAAGGCCGCTATCGAAGGTGTCGAGCTCGACCCGCATGCACGCGAGCTGTTCGACTCCATGGCAGATTTCTTTGTGGAGCGCCTTAACTAGCGGGGGTTATAAAACCTGTCAGCAGCGCATTTGGGTACAACTTGCTACACTGTTGAGTGCATGTTTATGCAACCCTTTGCGTTGTCTATCCGACACACGCTCAAATAGTACGAATGGTACGCCGAAAGGGGTTCGTTCATGGAACCTATCACAACGGGCATGCAGGGAGCAGCCGTCGAGGACGTCCAGTCCCGCCTTCTGCAGCTCGGCTATACAATCGATGACGCCGAGGTCGCCGACAAGCGCTTTGGCACCACCACCGAGCAGGCTGTTGGCACCTTTAGGCTCGACAGCGGCCTTGCCGCTGGCTACGCCGTCGATATCCCCTGTTGGAGCGCCCTGGTAGACGCCTCGTATAAGCTGGGCGACCGCACGCTTTATCTGCGCATGCCCAATTTCCATGGTGCCGACGTTCGGGCCCTGCAGAGGGCACTCAACGTTTTGGGTTTTGCCTGCGGTGAGGACGACGGCTACTTTGGCCCGCACACCGAGGCGGCCTTGCAGCAGTTCCAAGAAAATGTCGGCCTGTTTGCCGACGGCATGGCATTCCAGGATACCTACGCCTATATCAACCGTCTGCATCACGTGTGGGAGGGCAAACCCTCGGTTACCGAGGCCGAGTCGCGCATCGGCTTTGCCCGCGCCGCCAACGTGCTCGAGCGCTTCCAGATTGCCGTCATCGGTGAGGACCCCATCGCACGCAGCGTTGCATCGCGCATGTGGAACATCGCCACGGCGACGACCGACAACAGCGGCATGATGCTTTGCGATTCCGAGGTTCCGACCGACGTGGACCTGGTACTCGAGATCGCAAGCGATGGGCTGCCCGCAGATGCAGCGCCGCGCGCCACGATCGCCCTTGCCGAATGTCACAACCTGGCGCAGCGCATCCGCACTGCCAATATCGCCGCGCAACAAAAGCCTGCACGTATCCGCATTGAGCTCACGGGCATGACGCGCTACAACGGAACCTTCACCGCAAGCGACGCCCAGACACTCGCCGTACGCCTGCTCGATGGCGTTTGCGATGCCCTCGCAGATTAGGTAAACTAGACGAGCTGCTTTTGGGCAGCACCACACATTGGGACGTAGTTCAACGGTAGAACTCCGGTTTTTGGTGCCGGCTGTTGGGGGTTCGAATCCCTCCGTCCCAGCCAAGGTAACTGAGCGCCCCGGGCTTTCATCAGCCCGGGGCGCTTTCTTGTGGGCATGCGGAGGGATTCGAACCCGCAAGGGTGCGGAGCTGAGGAAACGCGAAGCGTTTTCCAGCGCAGCACGCAAGGAGCGGAGCGACGCAGCGGGGCGCGGCCGCCGGCGGGCGGACGCGGAATCCCTCCGTCCCAGCCAAGGTAACTGAGCGCCCCGGGCTTTCATCAGCCCGGGGCGCTTTTTTGTGGGCATGCGGAGGGATTCGAACCCGCAAGGGTGCGGAGCTGAGGAAACGCGAAGCGTTTTCCAGCGCAGCACGCAAGGAGCGGAGCGACGCAGCGGGGCGCGGCCGC